>NZ_JAUBVX010000015.1:0-106594 GCF_036706065.1 Microcoleus sp. A2-C3
AACATGGCTCAAGCTCAACGTCTCGCTGGCTTTAGTTGTAGCATACTCAAAGATCTGTTTAGAATGAAATAGCCCTGGATACGAGTGGTCTTCTTGTTGCTCAGGCTGATGATGGCAACGGTCTCAACTCAAAAATACCGAGTTTTAGCGCCCAATACTCTAATGGTGCTACTTCGCTTACAAGTGTGCCTGGTGTGGACTATGTAGTCCGCGTGACTAGCTTGAATACGTTAAACGAACTTCCTCAGCCTTTCACATTACAGGTTTCAACTGACAGGGGCAATGTCACTTTGAAAGACGCCCTAACAGGTGCGCCTGTAAATCAAGGAGGCAGTAGTGGCATTCCCGTCGCGCGTTTCTTTGACAAGACGGCAGGAGGGCATTTTTATACTACAGACCCGATCGAGAAAAGTGACCGACTAACCAACCCTGCTCGTTTCCAGAGTGAAGGCGATGAATTTATTGCTCCAAACGGCGGTAACGCAAAGGTTGAACGCTTCTTGAATACGGCATCAGGAACTTATTTCTTTACGAATAAACCTGGTGAGATAAGCTTTGTTCGCACCTTACCCCAGTTCCGCGATCAGGGGGAGGTTTTCAATTCATATAGCACGGCTGTTCCGGGTGCGATACCCGTCTATCGTTTTACCAACCTCGCGAGGGAACGGGAAAATCCGCTAAATATTACACACTTTTTTACCGCAAGCGCAAGCCAGCGGCTGGCGGTACAGGGGAGGTCAGATTTCCGGGATGAGGGAGTTGCTTTTTATGCTCTTCCTTCCCCCTAAGCAGGCAGTTGGATTATAGGTTTAAAATGAGTAGTAGGGTGCGCCGTACCCTACTTTTTTATTTATCAAGCTTCTGGGTAACAAGCGATATTTTGGTCATCCCATGAAAAATCTCAGTGCAAAACCTTCCTTTTTCAAGGCTTTAACAATCATTAGCTTGTGCTTGTATCTAATCTTAGCTGTCAGCCCGCCCGCTTTCGCCTCGATTCACAAGTATCCAGAAGCGGGCGACAGAGTAATGTTTCGTTCCGTACAAAGCCTGCGCGATACTGATGAGAAAGCGTGGCAAGTGGTTTTGTACAAGCGAGTAAAGTCGGGAGTAGTAAACTCTTTTAATCTGAGATTGGTAGGGTTTCCTGGAACTGAATTGGAGCACCCTGTGTCGCTGAATGTGGCTGCGGGAAGTCGCGCAATTGGCATGGCTAATGATATTTGGAGCGAGTCGGATTTGCCGATTAATGTCGGAGAATACGATTTTAAATCAATCATTACACAAGTCGAAACCAATCAGCCCTTGCGGTTGAACTTGCCTGTGAAAGATGAAAAAAAAGCTGCGTTGCTGGTTCCTCCCTTTGCTGTCAGAGAATGGCGACTGTTGTTAGAAACTAAGTAATGCCTGTTGCAAGAAATTTTGCTACATTTTTTGATTTGATATCAATTTTCACAATTAAATTATTCCTAAGCAGGGCAAGGGATTGCCATTTTTTTTCAAAGTAGCACGCATTATTTATATGTAGCGTTAGTTTAAAGAAAACTTGTAAAATCATCAGTTCGATCGCATTATTGAGTAAAAATTGATACAATTTACCAGTGACAAATCGATCGCTCAAAATATACCTTAAGATAGATTTGACCTATTTGAAGCGCGATCGCGAAACAAACTAAAATCAGAGTTAGTCTGGTGACAGAACTCCATTGTTTACGTGCGTGCCATCAGGGTGAATCTACTATGACTTTAATCAGTACCATTGTCGGGAAAGCGTTGAAAACAGGTTATTTAACGGTTGAGGCAGAAGAACTGTTGCGACAGCAGTTGCAGATGACTAAGTACGGTTTAGAAGATTTTGAGGCTTTTATTACCTTGCAAAAAGAGGTGATGGAGGGTAGGGTAAGACATCAGGCTTTGGAATTGTTGCGAAGTAGCAGGTGTTCTGCGACTACTTGAATTTGTTGGATAAATTGGATAAAAAATCCAGCATCTTCTGTTTTTATCCCTAACAGTTCGCGACATTAAGACCAAAAAAACCGGGTTTTTTATCCTTACTCTGGGTGAAAACGCGCCTTTTCGTAAAAGAACCCGGTTTATGACCGCCTTTGCGTCCAAGACTACCTAATTAGAAAATCTCGCGCACGGCAGAACTTGACAAAAATACCCAAATCAACAATAATTGTAGATTGTCTGTCTAAATCCTGCTCGGATCAGGTCGAGACATTCCAAAAGCTGGAGAGCAGTCAGCCGTCAAAAGTCCATAACTGATGACCAATGACTAACCAGCTACCTGTACGGCAAACCCAACGACTATCCCATGACCTACGCAATTATTGAGACCGGCGGCAAGCAATTTCGGGTAGAACCAGGCCGCTTCTACGACATCGAACTGCTTCACGTGGAAGCTGAATCACAAGTCATCATTGACAAAGTATTTCTGGTACAGCACGAAGACGATGTTCATATCGGCCAGCCTTTACTAGAAAATGCCACTGTAGAAGGAACCGTGCTGCGGCATTTCCGGGGCCGCAAAGTCCTCGTCTACAAGATGAAGCCGAAAAAGAAAACTCGGAAGAAAAAAGGACACCGCCAAGAAACAACTCGGTTTATGATTGACTCTATTACAGTCAATGGTGTTGTTTTGGCATCGAGAGATTTAACTCAAGAAGTTGTTGAAGCTCCCCAAACCGGCGAAATTGAATCAGAATAAACAATAGTAAATAAAGTTGAGGACATTATGGCCCACAAGAAAGGTACAGGTAGTACACGTAACGGACGCGATTCTAATTCTCAGCGTCTTGGTGTCAAAAAGTACGGCGGTCAAGTTGTCAGAGCTGGCAACATTTTGATTCGTCAACGCGGCACTAAGGTTCACCCCGGTAATAATGTTGGTATCGGCAGAGATGATACTTTGTTTGCCATGATTGATGGTGTGGTGACTTTTGAAAGAAAGGGCAAAACTCGCAAGAAACTCAGCGTTTATCCTGTGGTGGCACCTGTGGTTGAACCTGTGGCTGAACCTGTGGCAGTTTAATTTTATGCGTTCCTGGGTTCTGCCTGGGAACGCATATAATTAAGGCTCTGTTTCCTGATTTTCTCTGTGATTTGAGAGTTAGAGGAGGCAGAGTTTTTGCAGCTTATAATAAAAGACGGTTCATTTAACGAAGCGTGTCATTGCGAGCGTCCCCGCGAAGCAATCGCAGAGACTATGGCACTTCTCAATTAAGTGAGGTGCACGCTGAAAAATTACCTTGTTAACCTAAGCGTATTGGTTTATGAATACGCTTGGGTTAAGACTGTTCCAGAAATAAACACTGTGAAAAACAGACACTGCGATTGCTCTCCCGAAGCGCAATGACAACAAAGCGTTAACCCAAGCGTATTGATTTATAAGTTGAAACAGCCGTTTTATCTAACCTCCTCCGACGATTGTGACTACTTCTAGGATGTCGCCATCTTTTATTTGTGTGGTTTCCCAAAATTGTTTGTGCAGGATTTCGCCGTTGTATTCGACAGCTATTAAGCGCGGGTTTAATCCTAGTTTTTCTAGTAATTTTGGTAACGGTGTGTCGATCGCACAATTGCGTTTTTCTCCGTTAACTTTCAGCGCAATTTGATTTGTCATTATTCAAATATTATCAGTTTTTAGAGCGGGTTTCGTAACAAGATTTACGCAGAACCGATGAAAAATAGATGCTGCGATTGCTTCGCGGGGACGCTCGCAATGACAGAAATACCTTATTGATGCGTAAGTCCTGTTGTACAAAAATTATATTTTATCCACAGACTCCCTGCGCGAAACCCGCCGGACAAATTGCTAATCAACTGAGCCAATCAATCTAGCTTGTCCCTTGCAAAGCTTTCTGAGCTTTCAAATTCTGCATCCGAGTCAACTGCGAGATGAAAAACTGCGTCACTAAAGTAGGCTGTTCTGCATCCATAATCGATCGCACTACAGCAACCCTTTGAGCTCCAGCATTCAATACTTGATCGAGGTTGTTGATATCAATTCCGCCGATCGCAAACCAAGGAACAGGCGACTTATCAGCAGCATACCGCACATAGTCCAAACCCGCCGCCGGCTTATTTGCTTTCGTCGGAGTTTCGTAAACCGGCCCAACTCCAATATAGTCGGCTCCCGCATCAATAGCTCGCTGCATTTCCTCGCCATTCGTAGTGGAACAGCCGATAATCCGTCCCGGGCCGAGCAACTTGCGCGCTTCGGCTACAGGCAAATCTTGCTGTCCTAAGTGTACGCCGTCGGCATCCACTGCGATCGCCAAATCCACGCGATCGTTCACAATCAACAAAGCATCGTAGCGGTGACAAAGTTCGCTCATCTGCCGCGCGTTGGCCAACCTTACCCCATCGTCAGAGGTTTTGTCGCGGTACTGCACCAAAGTCAGCCCGCCTTGCAAAGCAGCTTCCACGACTTGTAACAAATTGTCTCTGGGCGAAGTTACCAGATATAAGTGCGATCGAAGTAACTGCTGGTAGCGCCGGTAAGCCAGCAAATCGCTTTCGAGAGTATACACCCGATAGCGCATCTGCTTAAAAGCCTTGCCCATATTTCGATCGTAAACTTTGCCGTACTCTTCCAGTACCCGCAGAGCTTCTTCCACCCGACAGAAATTCGCCTCCAGTAGCTGCTGAATGCTCGATCGCTGCTCTTCCTGCGGGTGAGTCAACTCCGTCCCCGGATCGGCCGGCGTATCCCTAGCGCTGCGTAATTCTGCCGTGTGCCAAGCCGCCAATTCCTGACGCAGTTGCTTGCACACGAGGGCCTTTTCGGCGTTGTTAAGACCAAACCTGCACCATTCTTCAATAATTCTCAACCCTTCGCGCGATCGATCTAGATTTGCATCTAAAATCCGGCAGAGGGCCGGCTGTGCCGGTAAAGTTCTGTTTTGTTTCTCGGTCATTCAGAACCACCTTAATTAAAATTAATCCTACCTGTCAAACCGCTACATTCTCCCACGCCGTCAAGATTGTGGCAAAAGCGATCGACCTAATTTTGGCATCAACCGCTCTAAATTTGACAAATTTTTAAGTTTTATGGAATTTCAGGAAAACGAAGCATAATAGATCAAACTTGATCAAAGTGGAATCGTTAAACTGCATACCACACTTCGGAGGAAAGCCGTGAGGTTAGCAGATCACAAAAGATTAACAGCAGAAAACCCCAGCAGGCGGGTGAAATTAAAATGCGATCGCAAAAATCCGACACGAAACACGGGATGCGAAATTTGGCTCAAAGATAAATTGTGTTTTTTTATGATCCTAAATTCAAAACAGAGCGAGTGCAAAAAAAGTCGTAGCTTGCGGGGCGGAACGCCATCGCCAAGGAAAGCTTTAAGTTCTTGCTTGCTGCTCGTCTTTGCCAGCACGGCTTTTTATAGCCCTCAAGCCTCAGTTATCGCTGCGGGTATCCCCTCCGTGCAGCTACTTTCTCAAGCGCCAGAGAGCGACATTAACATACTCTATGTGAGTTCCAACGGCGGTAGCGACACAGGAGGTAATGGGAGCGATCGAGCGCCATTCAAAACCCTCACCTACGCCTTAAGCGTAGCCCCGCCCAAAACAGCAATTTTACTAGCGCCCGGTACTTACAGCGCTCAAAGCGGCGAAAAATTTCCATTAATGCTCAGGCCCAGTGTGACTGTTCAAGGAAATCCCAGCACTCGTGGCCAGAATATTGTGATCAAAGGCGGAGGAGAATTCCTCAGTCCGACTTCAGCGGGTCAAAATATCGCGATTTTAGGCGCAGACGGGGCGGGACTCAGCGGGGTGACGGTGACAAATACCAACTATCGCGGTTACGCTTTGTGGATCGAATCGAGTTCTCCGACAATTGTCAACAATACTTTTTCGGGGAGCACTCACGACGGAATTTCGGTAGTGGGAACTGGAAGGCCGACGATTGGCGGGAATTTTTTCTCGAAAAATGGAGCTAACGGGATGACGATTTTTGGTAGTTCCCGCCCGGAAGTTCGAGATAATGTGTTTGAAAACACGGGATTTGGGATAAATGTAGCGCAGAACGCTTCGCCTTTGTTGATCGGTAACAAAATTACTCGCAATAAGGACGGCGTGGTGGTGCAAGCTGATGCTAGACCGGTGCTGCGTAACAATTATATCGAGAGTAATCAGCGGGATGGAATTGTGGCGATTACTAGAGCTCTGCCGGATTTGGGAACTGCGGCGGAACCGGGGGGAAATGTGATTCGTAATAATGGTCAATATGATGTGAATAATGCGGCGAAAGGTCAAGTAATCCCGGCTTACGGTAATCAATTGTTGAGCAACCGGACGACTGGATCCGTTGATGTGGCTGGAACTTTTAGCCCGCCGCAGGCCATTGCGGGAAGTGCTTTACAGCTAAATGTCGATCGACCTTCGAGTATCGGTGGCCCAGAAACTTCTCTCCCTGCTTACACTCCTGGGCGGCTAACTCCCAGAGTTGAAAGAGCGCCAATTGCGCCACCAGCGCCCGTTTCCAGGCGACCTGTGCAAAATCGACTTGCACCGCAAAATGTTCAGTTGCAGCCTCTGCTGGCTCCGAGGAGTGTCGCTGCTTCACCGGAAGTCCCAGGGGCGATCGCAATTCCCGTACCAGATCCAGATGCTCGCTCCGTTCGGGAAAGTTCGGTACAGCAACCCATGATTCCGCCCAATTTTGATAGTTCGAGTTCGGTTTCTTCCGAGGGTAAATTGCCGGTTCCGAGCCGCAACATTCCTCTAGGAAGGGGCGGCTATGTACCTGCTGTTTTAGGGGGTAATTCTGTAGCAGGTTCGGAGAATTCGCCGTCATTCGATCGAGCTATTGCTTTGGGTTTCCGGTATCGAGTTGTGGTGGATGCCAATAGTTCGGGCGATCGACAAAAAATGCTATCCTTGGTTCCCGATGCTTTTCGGACTTTTACCAACGGGCGACAGGTGATCCAAGCCGGTGCTTTTCGGGAGCGCGAAAAAGCTGACGAATTGCTCCAAATTCTCACCGTTAACGGTTTGAATGCTCGGATTGAAGATATCAAATGAATATAGATGGGACGGCGGTTGAAACCGCGTCTACACAAACGAATTCCGCCTCCGCGGAATGAATATAGATCTGACGGCGGTTGAAACCGCGTCTACACAAACGAATTCCCCCTGCGCGGAATGAATATAGATGGGACGGCGGTTGAAACCGCGTCTACACAAACGAATTCCGCCTCCGCGGAATGAAGAAAATAATGCGGTTTCAACCGCTCTTCAACCCGCGGAGGCGGGTTTTGTCTGTGTAGACGCGGTTTAAACCGCCCTTCTGTCAACAGTCAATAGTCAATCACCGCAGCAGAGCTTCCCACGTAGCACGGCCGACAATGCCGTCTGCTGGTAGTTGATATTGTCGCTGAGCCGCCTTTACAGCAGCTTGAGTTTCCGGGCCGAACACGCCGTCAGCACTAGCGCGCAAAAAGCCCTTCGCCCGAAGTCGTTCTTGCAAATCTCTAACCGCCGGGCCCCGCATTCTTCTTCTCAAAACCGGAAAATTGGTGGGCTGCGGTTGTGGGTTAATTTCTGAGTTTTGTGCCGTTTCAGGATTGTTGGCGATCGGGCTTTCGATCGCCCCAGGAGTCGCAGGAAACAGTCGGTTCCAAGTATCTTGACCGACAATACCGTCTGGGGCGATGCCTGCTGCTTGCTGGAACTGAGACACAGCTTTAGCGGTGCTTTGCGAGAAAATCCCGTCTACACTGTCAGCGTAAAATCCCAACAACTGAAGAGCAGCTTGAAGTTCGCGCACTTCCGAGCCGCGGCTGCCTAATTTGATGGCCGGACGGACGATCGCACCTGTTTGGGCTGTTTGGGCGATCGGGCTATTATTGTTACCGGGTTCGGAGGTAGGCATTTGTGCAGCAGCAGGAGTAGAGGCGATCGAACTTATTGCCAAAAAACCGCACAAACCCCAGCCTAGGGGCCAACTCAGAACCTCACGGGCTTTATTCCAGCTTGCTGTCAGGTTTCGGGACATGGAAAATTCGACCTCTGTCTGCACAACTCTTGGCGATCGTACATCAAATTGGGGAAGAAGTTCGGCAACGGATTTTGTAACGGATTTAAGGGATGTTCATCGCAGAATTGCCAATCTCCCACTCTCCCCCTCTCCCAATCTCCCACTCTCCCAATCTCCCCCTCTCCCACTCCCTCCGATCAAAAAATTAATCCCCTGAAATAGCTGCAATTGGCAAAAAAACTGCTAGATTGCCGTAGAGCAAAGATTAAACAGCGTTCATTGGGCTTTCTTCAACACCATGACCGAATCCAGCATCCCCACCAGAACCGCCAGCCAAATAGACATCGGCAACGTCAACATCGGCAACTTCCAAGTCGGCAGCATCAGCGGCAATAAATACAACGACTTCAACGCCAACGGGCGCCCCGATGGCGGTGATGTGCCAATTCCTAACTGGCAAATCTACCTCGACCTCAACAATAACGATCGATTTGACTTTAATGAACCTTCCACCCTCACCAACGCCCAAGGCAACTACACCTTCGTCAACCTGCCGCCTGGGACTTACCAAGTTAGGGAAGTCCAGCAGCCGAACTTTCGCCAAACTACGCCAAATCCCGCACCCATCACGATTAACAGCGGGACAAATGCTGGCAATATCAATTTTGGCAACAACTTTAACGCCGGGACGATCGCAGGCACCAAATTCAACGACATCAACAGCAACGGCAGCCAAGACTTGGGCGAACCACCCCTAGCTAACTGGCAAATTTACCTCGATCTCAACCGCAACAACAGGCTCGACGGCGGCGAACCTTCTACTATTACAAACTTTCAAGGCAATTACGCTTTTGTCAATGTTCCCGCAGACAGATATTTGGTGAGAGAAGTCCAGCAACCGGGTTTTCGCCAAACTACGCCTGACCCAGGCCCGATTAACGTTACTTCCAACGCCAATATCAACAACGTCAATTTTGGCAATGTCTTTTTTGTCGGCAGCATTAGCGGTCTCAAGTACAATGACCTCAATGCCAACAGCGTCCGAGATGCGACAGATCCGCCTCTGCCCAACTGGCAAGTTTACCTCGACCTTAATGGCAACAACAGCCTCGATCCGGGCGAACCGAATACCATCACTAACCCGCAAGGCGACTACACTTTTGCCAATGTTTCCCCCGGTCGCTATTTGGTGAGGGAAGTTCAGCAACCGGGATGGGCTCAGACTACGCCAAATCCAGGGGCGATCGACATTACGGGCAACACTAACGCTGTCGGCATCAATTTCGGCAACAATTTCCCCACCGGTAGCATCAGCGGCTTCAAGTTCAACGACCTCAACGCTAACGGTATCAACGAACCGACGGAACCGAGAGTTGCCAACTGGCCGATTTACATCGACCTCAACAACAACAACGCCCGCGATCCCAACGAACCTTCGACTTTAACCAACCCCCAAGGCAATTTCTCTTTTATCAACTTGCCCCAAGGCACCTATTTCGTCAGGGAAGTCCCGCAGCCCGGTTTCCGACAAACCACGCCCAATCCGACTCCGATCGCCGTGAGTAACGGCACAAATGCCACTAATCTCAGCTTTGGCAACGTGTTGGTGACGGGTACGATCAGCGGTGTCAAATTTAACGATTTTAATGCCAACGGTCGCCTAGATGCCGGGGAACCGCCGATCGCCAATACCCAAATTTACATCGACCTGAATAACAACAGCAGTCTAGATTCGGGCGAAGCGAACACATTCAGCGACAGTCAGGGCAATTACAGTTTCCGCAATGTTCCGGTAGGTAGTTACGTCATCAGGGAAGTTCCGCGGCCGGGTTTCATTCAAACGACTCCGCCTGCGGTGGTTGTTGTCTCGGCGGATATTCGGGCCAGCAGCATGGATTTGCTGACGGGAGAGGCTGATGGTCGATCGGCTAAATCCTTAAATGGCGGCCCGCTGACGGATACTAGCTATGTGGGCGAACCTGTCAGCAATATTGCGGTCGATAGCTTGCTTTCGAGTCAGAGTCGTGATATTTATCCAGTTAGTGATTTTTTGGTCGATCGACCAGCGGCGAATTTAGGCAATCTTCCTAACTTTGGGCAACAGAATGTCGGTCTGGAGCCAAACACACAAGTCTATCAATTTGTCAACAAAAATGAATTAATTAATTGGGGTCTCCGAAACCCTTTCGTGTCGGTGGGTGTGAGAGATTTGTCGGTGATGCAAGGGTGACAAAAAGCTCGATCGCCCGGAATCCCAAACTGCATAAAAATCAGGAAGAGATTAAAGGGCGATCGCGTGATACCCTATTCTTGGCAACCTCCAACACTCAAGCTTAAGTTCCGGGAGTCCCGAAGCTGGCTTGTATATTGGGTGCAATATTTATGAGGCTGTATCATCGATCGCGAGTCAGTAACTCAGGGCTAAAGCCACTGAGCTTGTAAGAGAAATCAAGCAAGCTGTACTGACCAGCCTAAGTCTTAACTGACTACGTTATTTAGGTCATGACACCCGCTTGATGCGAAGCTAGTCCCTTGCTCTGTCGCTAGTAGTTAAACAGTCTTAAAGTCACTCTCGACAGTGCTGCTAGCCTGACAAGCCTTTATAACATTGGCGAAGCTAAAATTACTCCGAAAGGAGCAGAGGACAACCATATCCTCACTGGAGGGGTAACCATACCGCTCCACCTCGCAAGGGGATTCAAGGCGATTGAAATCGCCGGATCGTTTTCCTCTCAGGACTAAAGTCTCTGAGCTTCCCACTTACCGAGCTTTTCTGTGAGAAACTATCAGACAGTTCCCCTAACCCTGATCGGCATATTTTCAGGCAAAGCAAATCATATCCAGTCCGGTAGCTCGATCGGTCTCAAGTGGGTTGCGGTTGGCAATTTCAGAGGCTGCGATCGTCTCTTCACAGCAAACCATGACAAACCTGAACGATGCGATCGGGGGGAACACTCAGTCAAGGCCTTTTTAGATCTCGAACCAGCAAGTATGTAAGGACAGAGAAAACCTGCAAGTGTTGAAGATGTTGCCCTCAAATTGCCAGGGTTCTTCAAAACCTGATATACTGGCCAGCGACAAAGCTTGAGGCATTGTTGTGTGAGATGGGGAACATTACCTCAAGCACAGACGTATGTAAAATCGAGTGGCAATTGTCAGCGACTAGCAAAAGCTACTCAGCTATTGACAAACCCATACAGTAGTCTGTAATTAACGTGGATTTAGGTGTGAAGGAGAGAAATCATGGCAAATTTAACTAACGAAGAGCGCATTGCCAATCAGTTACAGCCAGTTGTGGTTGGGAATGCTGGCCCGGCAATTTTAGGTATCAAGTTCTTGGACCAGAACCGGGATGGCACCAGACAGGCAAATGAACCAGGTCTGGCGAATGTCCCCATCCTCCTCGAATCAGCAACAAGCACCAACGGTGTATTTGATGCTGGTACTGGGGAAGTCTTAACCACGACGGACGCTAACGGCGCGTTCTCATTCATAAATATTGTCCCGGGCAATTACGTACTCAGGGAAACCGTAATACCTAGTAATTTGACCCCTACTACTCCCAACCCCCTCGCGGTCACGGTTGGCAACAGAAATGTCAACGTTTTCTTTGGTAACGGCCCAGTCGATGTAGGCAGCCGAATTATTGGATGCAAATATCTAGACATAGATGCCGACGGTTTTCGCGACGGGAATGAACCGGGCATTAAAAATGTCAGGATATATCTTGATATCAATGGCAACGGTCAACGCGACGCAGCAGAACCCAACACCTTAACTGATAAAAATGGTGCTTGGTCATTCAACGTAGCACCAGGAAGCTACAAAGTTCGGGAAGAACGGATCAGACCAGAAGTTGATTCAAATGGAGTAAAAATTAACTCTCCCAACGCAGAACCATTAGAAACACAAGATTTCCCCCAAAGTACCCCGCCAAACAACGTTCCTTTACTAGACGTGACGGTAGCTGCCGGTCAAACTTTTGCCTGCGCTCAAGTTGGTGACACTCCGCTCTATCAAATTGAAGTTAACAAATTTCAAGACATAGACCGCAGTGGCACACGAAATGTCGTCAGTGGAGTTTTGGAACCCGCCGTTGCTCGCGTACCCTTCATCTTAGATTTGAACAAAAACGGTCGTTGGGATGCCGGATCAGAACCAATCACCATCACCGATATCAATGGAGTCGCTACCTTCAAAGATTTGCGTGCTGATAATTACTCAGTGTTGGAAATTTTTCCATCTGTACTACCAGCAGTAGTCGGTGGCGGTGTCCCAGGCAACATCAATCTGCCAGTAGGAACTACTTCCAACCCCACTCTGGTTTCGGCACCTGGGCCGCAAGCACGGTTCCAGGGTACGATCAGCAGAGAGCAACCGCTGTTAGTAGCCGACTCAACCTATACGCTGAGACCACAAGACCCTAAATTCATCGATACTAACCGCGACAGTATCCAACAACCAGGTGAAAGATCGATCGCAGCAACTGGCGAACGGCCGATTTTTGCCAACACGCCTGTACCTTTACCAGCGACTAACCCCTCACCAGCACTGACATTTCTTCCTGTAAGTCCTAATAATTCACTGGGAGGGAATAGTCCTTTTGGTAACACTCGACCAAACATCAATGTATTCAAGTACAATGATGTGGATTCAAATGGTCGCTACGAACCAAATATGGGTGACTCACCCATTGCCGGTGTCACCGTATTCCTTGACACCAACAATAATGGGACTCCTGAAGCTGGAGAACAACAAATACAAACTAATACCCAAGGGGTAGGATTTTTCCCCAACTTACCAGCAGGTAATTACACGGTACGGGAAGTAGTACCAGTTGGTTTTTCACCTTCGACAACTCCTGTCGTTCCAGTGACTCTGGCTACTCAAGACGCTAGGGTTGTTTTTGCCAATACGCCGAACAGCAACATCACTGGTTGCAAATTCGAGGACTTGAACCAGAACGGTTATCGAGATGGTAATGAACCTGCAATTAGTGGCGTTGTCGTCTATATCGATACCAACCGTGATGGTCAACGGCAGCCAACAGAACCATTTCAGACAACTGACCAGTTTGGTACTTTTGGATTCAGAAATTTGGTTCCTGGTACCTATAGCGTCCGAGAAGAGCTTTCTCCGGCTCAACTGAACTTCGTCCAGACTACTCAACCGCTGGATATCGTTCTCGGCCCCAATCAAACCTTTACTTGCGCTTTGATTGGCAACACTCGCCGTTATGATTTGTTAGTTCGGAAATTCCAAGATGATAACCGCAACGGCATACAAGATGGGAACGAAGGCCCTCTGGAAGGCATTCCATTTACTTTGGATTTGAACGAAAATGGTCGCTTCGATGCAGGCACTGAGCCTCTAGTCAGAACTAATGCACAAGGGATTGCTTTATTCTCAGATTTGTTGCCCAAAACTTACTCAGTTTTGGAAGTTTTTGGCGATCCTAGCGTTATCAACCCCTTCCCAATCCGCACTGGCCCGAATCCTACTAGCTTTGACGTGCCAGGCCCGAATACAGTGCCTTCGCCAGCAAGACCAGTTCCAGTCAGAACTGCTGCTAGCCTCCCTGATGAGTTGAATGGCACGGGTGTGGCTGCTACAGTTAGCGCCGATGACTTGACTAACCCCGGCAGTTCAACCGATTCTACGGTGAAGGCCAGCATGATCGCTGAATTCGTCGCAGGCGGTGCAGTTGTTACCAACTTTGATGATCTTGAGGCATTGAAAACAGCGAGTTCGCTGACTTTTGTAACGACAGAAGATAAGTCTCTCGATAAGTTACTGTTCGTCGCTCCTGCTCCAAGCCCGCTGTTTAAAGTTTAAGTTGGGTCTCTAGTTTGAGACTCAACAATTAGTAATTCGCTGGTTTAAGCTGCACGTCAAAACATTGTTTTGACGTGCAGTTTGCTGTTGTAGCGATCGCACAAACTGTCTTTATACCAATTTGCAAAATAATTGGTATTAGTCGTAGAGTGTGGCAAAAAGCATAACCGATAAAATTTTGCATCCCAACGGTGGCTCTGTGGTTAACGGATAGAAAGAAAGGACTTGCATTCCTGACTACGAACTTAATGTTTGTAGTCAGGACTTCAGTCCTCTTATTGAACATTGGTCAGTTCACACAAAACAGTAATCCCGCCACCTTGGTAGCGAGATTGATAGGTTGCAGTTTAACTATCCTCTAGTTTTGCTAGAGTGGAAATTAGCTTGCTGCTGAATTAGCTCTTCTTAGCCATTTCTTGCTGAATCGTGCTTTTGGCTGCTTTGAATTGAGTAGCCATTTGTTCCATTTGTGCTTCGCTAAAGTTGCGGCGAATTTGAGGGAACATATCATTTTCTTCTTCTTTTACGTGAGCCTGAACCGCTGCTTTGAGCTGTTGGATTTGAGCTTTGAAATCAGAAGAACTGGGGTTGAGAGCCTTGATTTTTGCGAGCATTTGCTTCATTTCTGCTTGCTCGTTGTACAGCGCTTGAGTATCGGTGTAGTAGCTGCGGACTGCGGGATAAACAACTTGTTCTTCGGCTTCTGCGTGCACGCTGAGGTCTTTGTAAAGTTGACCGAAGAATTCTTGCAGTTTTTGAGGATCGTCGGTTTTTTCGATTTCCATAAATATGGTATCGACTTTGCGGTGATCCATTGTGATGATTTCAGCGATGTTCATCTCTTCTTTGGTGCGGGTAACTGCACCGCCGATGATGCCACTCATGGCTGCCATCGCATCTTGGACGCGAGCCCAAACGCCTTGATCGGGGTCTTTTCCGGTGAGTTCGCGCACTCCTAAGACTTCTAGAACTCCTTTGAGTTGTTCTTGGTGAGCACGGTTTTCAAAGTTAACTGTGTTGAGCGGAGTAATGGCCGCTTCGATGTCGGCGCCAACTACTTGAGCAGCTTTGTTCACTAACAAGCCGGCCATTGTTTGTTGGTGTTTGAGCAGTTCGTGCTGACCGACTTTTTCAAACATTGTGAGTTCAGAACCTTTCATTAGTTTCTGAACTGCTTCGATCATTTTTGTGGTGGTTTCTTTTGGTTCAGCTTGAATGCCGTATTGGATGATGGTGGTTTCCAATACGCCCAAGTTTTTGCGATCGTCCTCCAGCATATCCCGGAAGCGATCGCACAGTTCGGAGTCGTTGCAGGAATTGATGAACAATTGCTCGTTGGCGATCAACAGGTTTTGCAGCGCTTTCATGTCTGCTAATTTCATCGCGATCGCTTGGCGCTTGGTATCTTCTAAGGTAGCTACCATCTGTCGTGTCTCCTCTGGATGTCTTTAGTGTTCTTACATCTCTTAATTTATGGAAATATTCTGATAACTTCCTCTTTCTACCGACTGATTCATTAATATCCCGCACAACCTATTGACTTTTGAGTAAAAAAATGGTAATTAATTAATGTTAAGGTCGTTTTGAAAACAGCAAAAACTACCCTTAATGAGAACAGAAGAACAGAGAACAGAAAACATAGAACTCACAACTGCCCAATGAGAAATGAGAACTGAGAACTGAGAACTCACAACTGACAACTGAATTTTGTATCAATTAATCCAGATCGCACAGCAGTAAAGCGCTACCATAGTCGCAGCCAAAGTTAACTAAAGTTTAAGAATAACTAGCTTGTCTCAACTCCTAACTGCTTTAGAGTTCCCAGCCAACGTCTGGAAGCTGCACAATGGGTTAACAGTCATTCACCAGCGGATTTCGGCCACACCGGTGGTTGCCCTAGACGTGTGGGTGAGGGCTGGTGCTATGAAGGAGCCGGATTCTTGGTCGGGAATGGCTCATTTTTTAGAACACATGATATTTAAAGGGACGGATGCGATCGCCCCTGGAGAATTTGACCAAGTAATTGAAAATCGTGGCGGTGTCGCCAATGCAGCTACAAGTCACGACTACGCCCATTTTTTCGTCAACGCTGCGGCCGATTATTTAGCAGAAACGGCGCAGCCACTGGCCGAATTGCTGCTGCGCGCTGCGATTCCCGATGCGGAATTCGATCGCGAACGAGATGTGGTGCTCGAAGAAATTCGCCAAGCTCAAGACGATCCCGATTGGCTGGGTTTCCAAGCAATGATGGAAACAGTTTACCAGCAGCATCCCTACAGGCGATCGGTATTAGGAACCGAAGAGTTGCTGATGTCGCGAACTCCCCACGAAATGCGGTGTTTTCATCGATCGCACTATCAGCCGGAAAACATGACTGTGGTGATAGTCGGAGGAATTGAGGAAGAACAAGCCAGAGACATCACGGGGAAAGCATTTGGGCAGTTTTCTGACAGGTGGGATTGTCCCAAATTTGCAGCAGAAGCGGAACCGCCGTTAGTAGCAATTCGCCGTCAGCAACTCCGTCTCCCCCGATTGGAACAAGCGCGGCTGATGATGGCATGGACTGGGCCGGGAGTTGAACAGTTACAAAATGCTTGCGGCTTGGATTTGCTCTCAGTGTTGCTCGCAGACGGGCGGACTTCGCGTTTAGTCCGGGAACTGCGGGAAGAATTACAATTGGTACAGGCGATCGAAAGCACTTTTTCACTACAACGAGAATCGAGTTTATTTACTATTTGTGCTGTGTTGGAAGCGGATGATATCGAACAGGTGGAAGCTCGGATTTGCGATCGGCTTTGGGAATTGCAATCTGAACCGGTTTCCGAGGCAGAACTGATGCGCTGCAAGCGTTTGCTGTGCAATGACTTCGCTTTTTCCATCGAAACGCCGGGACAGCTAGCCGGTCTTTATGGATATTACAGTACGATCGCCACTGCCGAATTAGCCCTCAGCTATCCTACCAGGATTCAGGCATTTAAAGCATCAGACCTCCAGCGGCTAGCTCAACAATATCTTTCTCCCCGGCGCTACGCCGCCGTGGTGCTCAAACCAGTCTGATTGTTAACCGAGTGAATATCAATATCTTTTGTACCGGATAGATGTTCGTTTGTCCGGGGTTTTCTCTGTTTGGCGCGCACCCTACCGGATATATGTTGTTATATAGCGGTTCTCAAAAAAGTGAGGTATGCCCTATGCCCTATGCCGGAAGCGTACCTGATCTTTCTGAGAAAGGCTATATTTAGATATTGTGCGTCAGACCTTACCCGGAATGACAGTATAACAAGATGCCAATGGAAAATAGCAAAATGGCGATCGAGTAATTACCAATTACCAATTACCAATTACCTATTCCCAATTCCCAATTACTAACTAAATTAATGATGAAAAATGAAATCCAGCGCAAGGTTTTAGACAACGGTATTGTTGTCTTAGCATCAGAAAATCCAGCAGCAGATATTATTGCAGCTAGGATATTTCTGCGCGCCGGTAGCCGCTGCGTACAGCCCGAACAAGCAGGATTGTCTCACTTGCTGTCGGCGGTAATGACTAAGGGAACCGATCGCCTGTCTTCGCTAGAAATTGCCGAACGTGTAGAATCAGTAGGAGCGAGGTTGAGTACAGACTCGACTACCGATTACTTTTTAGTGAGTTTGAAGACGGTTGTTGCCGATTTTCAGGACATTTTGGAGTTGGCTGCGGAATTGATGCGATCGCCCACTTTCCCGGAAGCTGAAGTCGAACTCGAACGCCGCATCGCCATATCAGCAATTCGATCGCAACAAGAACAGCCATTTGCGATCGCCTTCGAGCAATTGCGACACGCGATGTACAAGGAACATCCCTATGCTTTCTCAACCTTGGGCACGGAAGCTACGATGTCAAAGCTCACCAGAAACGAGCTCGAACAGTTCCACAAAACCTATTTCCGTCCCGATAATGTAGTTATTTCTGTAGCCGGCAGAATATCGACTGAAGATGCGATCGCTTTAATCGATCGAACATTTGGCGACTGGAAAGCACCTTTAACACCCCTGCCAACTTTAGCAGTATCCCCGTTGACACCTTCCCCTCAATGCGTCGCTAAGGCGCAAGATACGCAGCAATCAGTGATTATGCTGGGCTACCTCGCACCGTCTGTCAAAAATCCCGACTACGCAGCAATGAAGTTGTTGAATACCTATTTGGGTAACGGTTTGTCGAGTCGGTTGTTTGTGGAATTGCGGGAAAAACGGGGTTTAGCTTACGATGTTTCCGCGCTCTACGCGACGCGCCTGGACAAGGCTCAGTTTGTCGCGTACATGGGTACAGCGCCGGAAAATACGGTGACTGCTTTTGAAGGATTGCGCACTGAGGTCGATCGGCTAGCCAACACCAAACTAAGCGAAGAAGAATTGCAAGCTTGCAAGAATAAAATGCTAGGTCAATATGCTTTAGGAAAACAAACTAATTCGCAAATTGCTCAAGTTTTAGGCTGGTACGAAATTCTGGAATTGGGTATTAAATTTGACCAGGAATTTCAAGCAGAAATTGCGGCGGTAACAACTGCTGAAGCTCAGGAAGCTGCTCGGAAATACTTCATCGAACCATATATTTCTCTGGTGGGCCCGGAAGCGGCGATTCAGGAATTGGGTGTGATGGCTGTTTGTTGAGTAGGAAATTAGCGATCGAACTTTTGAAAAGTTCGATCGCTGCGATTTACCTATTACCTATTACCTACTGATAGACTAAAAGAATTGATTGGGCTAAGTTGAGCTATGACCATTGCGATCGACCAACCAATACAACATAAACCACTCAGCTTTGACGAGTTTATCGCCCGTTATGGTGGCGATAACTGCTATGAACTGATTGATGGAGAGGTATTCGACTTGGAACCAACAGGCCCTCACGAAGAGGTTGCAGCCTTCATTACCACAAAAATCTGTGTCCAGATAGACGCAACAGGCTTACCTTGGTTTGTGCTTCAGCGGGGACTATTGCGCCCTTCAAATATTGGTATGACAGCATTTCGACCTGATGTTGCAGTTGTCGATCGAGATGAACTTACCAAAGAACTGTTTTGGTCTGACGAGTCGATCCTGACACTGGGCAGTTCGATTAAATTTGTGGCAGAAGTTGTTAGTAGCAACTGGCAAAATGATTATTCCCGTAAGGTCGAAGACTACGCAGTTTTCGGTATTCCTGAATATTGGATTGCAGACCACGCAGGATTGGGTGGTACTCAACACATTGGGAAGCCCAAACAACCCACGCTCTCTATCTGCACTTTAGTGAATGGGGAATATCAAATTCAGCAGATTCGGGGCAATCAGACCATCGTTTCTCTAACTTTCCCAGATTTAAAACTGACTGCTGAACAAGTGTTGATGGCTGGCAGGTAACAGTTGACAGTTGACAGTTGACAGTTGACAGTTGACTTCGGAGTGCGAAGTTTTTAGGCAAGGGCTTAAATCCCCTGCCTAAAAACAATCCATCTAAAGGTGGGGCTTAAATCCCCTGTGCTTCGGTAAAATCACTATAAGCTGTTGGGCAATTAAATTGGATGTTGAAAAACAATCAAACAATGATTGGGGTGGGCGGGAGAGCCCGCTCTAAATATACGCTGATATCAGGTCGTGAGTTGATGACTCCTTTGCTTTGCCAATAAGCAACAAGTTCTGCTCCAGTTTTAGGTGGGTTGCTCAGAACTTTTCTGATCGATAAAACACGTAGGATATATTCAGATAAAGGTAGGTTTAGTCGCAAGGCTTCAGTAGATAGTTGACTTTCCAACTCCGGTAGCAACTCTAATTGAATGCTTATTTCTGCATTTCTCATCGATCGAGATTCTCAATTAATCGTAGCTGATTTCCTGATTATTAGAATATTCCTGCCACATAACGGCACAACCGAAAAAATTAAACACACTTTCATTGAACCTTTTCTGTTCCCGATCGGTCTAAATCACAGACAGACCCATCAAGATCTAATTTATATCTACTTTTTTAGAATATGTACCTTGTAAAAAACTTTCACATTAAAAAAGAGCTAACTCCCTGGCTGAGTGGGCTTCTAGCCACCGGATTGCTGGCAGGAGTAGGCTACACAGCTTACAGCCAACTCGCAGTCAAACAGCGTAGCGAAACCGCGCGCAAGGAAAAAACCGTTGCTGTAGAAAGGCTCAACCTGCCGATTACAATTTCGGCAAACGGCACAATTGTGCCCGAACGTTCCGTCAACGTCAGCCCCAAAACTTCAGGAGTGCTCAAAAGTTTGCTTGTCAACGAAGGAGATAGCGTTGAAAAAGGGGAGATTCTCGCCTACATGGACGACTCCAACCTCCAAGGCCAACTTACCCAAACTCGCGGACAACTCGCAGCCGCCGAAGCAAACTTGCAAAAATTGCTCAACGGTAATCGCAGCCAAGATATTGCTGCGGCTAAGGCAGTTTTAGCAGAACAACAAGCCAGTCTGGAAAAATTGCTCAACGGGAATCGCAGCCAAGATGTTGCTGTAGCTGAGGCGCAAGTCGCAGAACAACAGGCAAATTTACAAAAATTGCTCAATGGGAATCGAACTCAGGAGATTGTCGTCGCCGAGGCGCAATTAGCTGAACAACAGGCAAATTTACAAAAGTTGCTTGAGGGGAATCGGCCTGAAGATATCGCCCAAGCAAGTGCCAAACTCAAAGATGCCGAATACGCTAAAAATCAAGCAGAGGATGACTTTCAGAGAAATCAAGAACTCTATTCTGCTGGGGCGATTGCTTTGCAAATTGTCAACAATTCCCGCACCGCGCGCGATCGAGCCGGCACGCAAGTCAGACAAGCCGAACAAGCTGTAGCTTTGCTGAAGGCCGGTGCTCGCCCCCAAGAAATCGCAGCAGCTAGGGCTGCGGTGGAGCAGAAACGGCAAGCTTTGGCCCTAGCGCGATCGGGCGCGCGCCCCGAAGATATCGCTGCGGGGCGGGCTGCTGTGGAGCAGAAACGGCAAGCTTTGGCCCTGGTGCGATCGGGCGCGCGCCCCGAAGAAATCGCCCAAGCCCGCGCCGCAGTCGAGCAAAAACAGCAAGCTTTGGCGCTGCTAGAAGCCGGTTCTCGCCCCGAAGAAATCGCCCAAGCCCGCGCCCAAGTTCTCTCCGCTAGAGGCAGCCTGCAAAGCGTCGAAGCCCTGATCGATGACACTGTGTTGCGGGCTCCTTTTAGCGGCACTGTCACCCGCAAATACGCAGATCCGGGCGCTTTTGTGACTCCCACGACAGCGGGAAGTGCGGTTTCTTCGGCGACTTCTTCTTCGATTTTGTCCTTAGCTTCAAAAAATCAATTAATCGCCAACGTAGCAGAAACTAATATTGCTCAGATTCAGATCGGCCAAGCTGCGTCTATTCAAGCCGATGCTTTTGCAGGAAAAACTTTTGCAGGTAAAATCACTCAAATTTCGCCTCAGTCGATCGTCCAGCAAAATGTGACAAGTTTTGAGGTAAAAGCCGCAATTATTAATGATGACAAACAAATGCTGCGTTCTGGGATGAATGTAAATGTCGAGTTTAAAGCAGGCGAACTCAAAAATGTTTTGGTAGTCCCCACAGCAGCAATTGTCCGTCAACAAAGGGCAACAGGGGTATTTGTTCCCGGTGGAGAAGATGGCAAACCTGCTTTTATGCCGATTAAAACAGGTATGACAGTGGATGACAAGACAGAAGTGCGATCGGGTTTAAAAGGAGATGAAAAAGTGCTGATTAGTGTACCCTCCGGATTGCGGCCTAGATCCCAAACTCCATCATCGGGTGGAATTCCAGGTTTGCAACCAGGTGGCGGAACCCGCTTGCGTTAGTTGTCAGTTGACTGTTGTCAGTAGTCAGTGGTTGACAATTACCAATGCCCTATGCCCTATGCCCTATGCCCTATGCCCAATCAATAATAACATGAAATTAAAGACTCCCCCAGCCATCAACAAAATCTCAAACATTCAAATCGCATTCATGGCAACATAAGCGCTGTGGAATAATAAATTGCATACCAATTAATTATCGATCTCCCTCTTCTCTCCCTCTGCGCTTTCTGCGCTCTCTGCGGTTAAAAAAAATCTTAATCCCCACCAACTAGACATTACCAATCCCCAACCACCCAATGAAACTAAAGACTCCCCCAGCCATCAACAAAATCTCAAACATTCAAATCGCATTCATGGCAACAGAAGCGCTGTGGAATAATAAATTGCGTACCAATTAATTATCGATCTCCCTCTGCGCTCTCTGCGCTCTCTGCGGTTAAAAAAAATCTTAATCCCCACCAACTAGACATTACCAATACCCAACCACCTAATGAAACTAAAGACTCCCCCAGCCATCAACAAAATCTCCAACGTTCAAATCGCATTCATGGCGACAGAAGCGCTGTGGAATAATAAATTGCGTACCAGTTTAACCATGCTGGGCGTAATAATTGGGATATCTTCAGTAATTGCCATTACTTCAGTAGGACAAGGAGTCCAAAAATCAACAGAAGAACAGTTAAAATCTTTAGGTACAAATGTGCTGTTGGTGTTATCCGGTGCTTCTCGAACGGGCGGTGTCAGTCAGGGAAGCGGTTCTGCTACTACCCTGACTTGGGATGACGCTAGGGCGATCGGCAAACAAGCTCCCGCAGTCAAAGCAATTACCGCTTATTTGCAGCGCCAAGTCCAAGTCGTTTACGGCGGACAAAATTCATTTACTGCGATTTTGGGAACAGATTTAAACTATCCAGATGTGAAGAACATTCAACCCCAACAAGGGCGGTTTTTTACTGAGGATGAATTGAATGCTGCTGAGCCAGTAGTCGTCCTCGGTTCTAAGGTGCGGGACGAACTTTTTGGAGTCGGAGCTAATGCGCTATCCTCCGATATTCGCATTCAGGGAAACCGCTACAAGGTCATTGGAGTGATGGAATCCAAGGGGTCTGTAGGGGGAACCGATCAGGACGATCGAGTGTATATTCCCCTCAAAAATATGTCTTCGCGGATTGTGGGGAGAAATTCTTTGGCCGGGATTGCGATTTCGGGTTTTTGGTTGGAAACTGCCGGCGAAGCGGATTTAGCGGACGCTCAATTTCAAGTTGAAAATATCCTGCGCTTGCGCCACAATATTTATCCGCCGCAAGCGGATGATTTTCGAGTTGTCAATCAAACTGAGATCGTTAATGCTTTCAGCAATGTGATAGGTTTATTTACGGTGATGGTGGGAGCGATCGCCGGAATTTCTTTGGTAGTTGGCGGCATCGGTATTGCTAATATTATGTTGGTGTCTGTTGTGGAGCGCACGAAGGAAATCGGGATTCGCAAAGCGGTAGGCGCTACTAATGCAGCAATTCTGATTCAATTTATGGCGGAATCTATTTTAGTGTCCACAGTGGGGGGAACGGCGGGCATTGGGTTGGGAATTGCGATCGCCTTTGGGGCCTCGACAGCGTTCAAATTTCCGTTTGTGGTTTCTGTCTGGTCGATATCTGCCGGTTTTGGGCTATCTTTTACCGTCGGGCTATTAGCAGGAGTATTGCCGGCCCGGAATGCGGCTCGCTTAGATCCGATCGCAGCTTTACGCAATGATTAAGTGTAAGCAATATAAGCTATTGTGGGGTGGGCATCCTGCCCGCCCGAAAGCCTAAATTGTAATTTAGCTTATACTGCACCAGCTTGAAAAATCTGGTTTGCTGTGAGGTTCAAATCGGGGAAGGTTTGCGATACAATGCGATCGTTCTCTCGAAACTTGAAGATTTGATATTCACCATCAACCAAGTTACAGACAGAAATTGTCGGTTGTTTGGGATTACCAATAAAATTGCGTCCGCCCAACGCAGCATAATCCACAATCCAATATTCAGGAATACCCATCTCCTCATAATCGGCATATTTCCAATAATAATCATCGCGCCAATTGGTTGACACAACCTCAATCGCCAAAGGTATCGATGCACCCAAACTGAGGATAGACTGTTTTTGCCATAAAGTTTCGTTCACCAGATTTGCGCGATTCAGCACCAACACATCAGGGAAATAACCAGAATCTTTTTCAGGAGGCCTAACTATCACTTGGTTTGGGATACTGTATGGCAACCCCAGCCGTTTGGTTTCAAAGGAAACTTCGATTGTAAGAAAGCCTTTAACTTCCTCGTGTTCGCCTACTGGTTGTGCCATCTCAACAATATCTCCATTATGCAGTTCGTAGCGTACCGCCGAATTTTCGGGCAGCGACTCCACAAATTCCTCGAAGTTTACGAGCTTAGGTAAAGCTTGAGTCATAGGTTTTCAGAATTACCGATAATATAAATTATATCTCTATCTGCGTTTATCTGCGTGCCTCTGGGGTGACAAATTCCGAATCTGCCAGCCTTGCTAGATTCAGACAATTTAAAATGCTGGATTTGATCGGGCGCTTTTCATCCCAAAACACCATTGATGAATAAAAGCTAATTGCAGCAGGTGAATTCAAAAGCTCAAAAGTTTTACGTGCGATTCCTTCGTCTTCAAAGCTGAGAAAATAAACAGTATCATCAAAAATTACAGGTTTATCAGCAATTGCACCGATTAATCTGAAATCCAATTTTTTATAAAGTCCGCAAATGGCTATTTTCCACAATTTGAAACTATAATCGCCAACTCCAAAAACAGAAAAGCGAGGATTATGTTGATAAATCTTGCTTTTGCGATTGTCTAGATATTGTGCGTATTTTTCGAGATAGCGCCCAGTTTTAGGAGCTATCTGGCTTATAGATTCGGTTGACTCGCCAATAAATTTTTGAGTTACTAAAATATAGCGATTTGTGGCATTAATCCGATTTTGAGCGACATCCGAGCCTTTAAGTAGCGGAAATAGATAAGTTTCCTCAAGTTCGACAGTTGCCCCAAATCCATTGACAAAAAGATTATCAATTTTACGAAACTCCATCACATTCGAGCAGTCATGCTTTACGCCCGATCGCCATTTCGTACCTGACTTGACAGCATATAAATTACTCAACTTGTTGAAAGAATCTATATCTTTAATTAGAAGATTATTTTGATAGCCTATGCGGTGGGAGTCTGAACTTTCTAAACTGCTAAATACATCGCAGAAGTAGTTCTGCGAGCTTGAGTCAAACTGGCAGACTAACAGACAGGCATCCACATTTGCATCAAAATATTTTTTAGCATCTATTTTGTAAGTTGCACAGCTAGCGAGATTAAGTTTTTTTGAATGAATGTAGTTCAATAACTTTCGAGCAACGGAAGTTTTGCAAAGCATTGCCAGAGTTGCGTCACGATTTTGCAACCAATGAATTGCTTTAATTAGCATCCATTCTGAGATGTCAAAATTACTTTTACCTGTGAGTGCATCTAAGCCAGCGTGATTTTGAAAATTACTTTTTTTAGGCAAATTTTCACTACCAATAGTTCCTTGGCGTGAGTTTGTCACCCAAGGAAAGTTACCAAGTACCAACACCTGATGATTAAATTGCTTTATTAATGATGTCCAGTCAAACTCAAAAAAATCTCCGTGCTTAACCTCACATCTCTGATCCTGTAACAATTGATCTTGGGCTCGTAATTCTGTTAAGTAAATTTGATTGATTTCAACGCCGATAATCTTGCTGGCGGATGGAAAGGAATTTGCAGCAGCTTGAATGAAATTACCTATACCGCAAGTTGGCTCAATGATGATTTTGGGGTTAATATCAAGTTCTATCAATTTTCTACACACCATTTCAGCTAATTCTGGGGGTGTTTGAAAATCTCCGTATTCTAGTTTTGTTTTGCGAACTGTGGAAATCATGAGTTAAATCTATACACTGCGATAACGCCGTCTTGTTGTCCGGCACGCTCAATTACTCTGCCATATTGAAGTCGCCATTGTAACGCATTAGAAATGGTTAAAAAACCCTGTAGTGGCGGATTTGTCATTATTTCGCTTGCATTTTTATCTGCCTCAATTTCGTCAACTGGTAGATTTTTGTCAAGCAAAAAAGCCAGCAAATCATCTTTGTTGCCTTCGTTATCTAAAATATTGTGAATCCCACGGGTCATTTGAAAATCTGCTGTTCTTTCGGCACTTACGTAAATTGTATGCAGAATATTCAGCGTTGCAGTTCGATTTGTACTGTTGTCTGTCTTTTCGTAAACAAAGATAATCAGTGAATATCCCAGCCCAAAAATCTTTTGTCTTGCAGATTTAAAAGGGCATGAGGATTGTGGTTGTCTAACGCTTGTTACCTTGACATCCACAAGTAGCCCGGGAAAATCGATGCCGCTTGCTGAATTTCCTTCTAAAAATTCATATTGCAGCTTGAGATACAGTTTGAACTTTTGTTCTAAATATGTCCCAATAGCCTTTCCGTCTGTGACTCCGTAAAGCAGAGGTTCTGGATGTTGAGACTCGGCGGCTGAAAATATTGCTGCCTCAGAACAAAGAATTTCTACGGTCAGAATCGTCATTTTGATGAACCACCAGATTATTTAATTTGCTGAACCATTAAACGGTATCATTAAAGATTGCAGGTTTATTAGCTATTTCACTTATCAACCTGAAATCCAATTTTTAATAAAATCTGCAAGTTGTTGTGTCGCTTATGCTGTAACCATTTCGGGTTTGAAATCGGGTGATGCTTGCTCAAAGTACAACACCATGATTTGCTCTGGATGTAGCCCGACAGACTCATAAGTACGTCCGTTGCGATCGCTAAATTCAACCTCAAACGCTGCACCATCAGCCAACAGTTCAACCACAGTCCCAACTTGTCCGCGCCACAGGTTGTATTCAGGAATGTCAACTGTCAATGCAACGACATCTAGTAATTTAATTGTATTCTTTGCCACTCTTATTACCTCCACGCACTACAAAGAATAGCAGGTTGTTAATCTCGGAATCTCCGAACCATGCTCAATGACTTCAAATCTATGCTCAAGCAAACAGCAAGTTTTGTACTAAAGTTTTAGGTGCTGGGAGAGATTTACCATCTGCCTGATATTCTTCAACTAAAAGCTCTAATACCTCCACTGCATTCTGCAAAGCTTCTTCGTAGGTATCTCCGTGAGTGTGGAACTGCTGAGATGGAAAATCAGGTAAGTGAACTAGGTAGCAGTTATCTTCATTTGACCATTGAATAACAATTATATAAGGTAATTTCATGATTCAGACTCCTCTTCTTCAATTGCTTTCAATATTCCAATTTTTCGATTAACTTCTCTCTCTAAATACAGTTTCGCATCATCGCCATCTTTTCCAGCAATGGTAATTGGTTCATTAGGTAGTAAAGGATGAACCCATCTTGTATGACTGCCTTTTGCCGAACGATAAGTAAACCCAGCTTTTAGCAACAGGCTTTTGAGTTCTCTAATCTTTTTGGGCATAAGCAGACATTAAAAATATGACAAGGTGATGGGTACACTTTCATCATATCCCAAAAAATTTTGATCGACATTTCAAAAAAAAACGCACAAAAAAAATGTACCCACTCCTCAAAGAAGTGGGTGCAAAATAACCAACTGTATTTTGAGCTAAAAACTCAAAACTCTATTAATAAGCGTCTTGCAATTCGTAGAAATCAGGGGAAATGTAATCTTTCCGCAGCGGCCAGCCTACCCAATCTTCGTTCATCAAAATCCGTTTCAGATTCGGATGTCCTTCGTAGACAATGCCGTACATATCGTAGGATTCCCGCTCTTGGAAATCTGCTGCTTTCCAAATCCAGTACACTGATGGTACTCTCGGATCTTCGCGGGGGATAAATACTTTGACGCGGACTTCTTCGGGATGGGAAGCATTATCTGTCAGCTTAGCCAAGTGGTAGACGCTGACTAAATCTTCTCCAGGGCCTTGGTCGTAGGCGCACTGGTACTGCATATAATTGAACCCGTAGGCGTACAGCGCTGTTGACATCGGAATTAGGAATTCTCGATCGACCTTTAATATCTCAACGCCCAAATTATCGGCCGCCAAAGCTTCGTGATCGAAGCCATTCTGAGTCAACCACTGAGAAACCTTCCCAGCTTCAACAATCGAAGTTTCTGTCTCAGCCACGTTGTACCTCCTGTTTTTGTCCTGCAAGCAGGGCGGGCGGTACGGGCATTCCCATTGCTTCCGTCAATTCCTTCGGTGGGGCTATCCGGCCGGGAATTGACAAATACTTGCCGTCCAAAATGTCATCTACTACTTTCATTTTGTGGGGTCTGGTGTAGTAGCGGTGGGTGGGTAGCAAGTTGCCACGTTCCTGCATCGAATCGTTGGCGATTTTTTTCCGCAGTTTGATAATTGCGTCAATAATCGCTTCTGGACGGGGAGGACAACCGGGGATGTACACGTCTACGGGAATCAGTTTGTCAACGCCTCTGACTGCTGTGGGCGAGTCTACGCTGAACATTCCGCCGGTGATGGTGCAAGCGCCCATCGCGATCACGTATTTGGGTTCAGGCATTTGTTCGTACAGCCGCACCAAGATGGGGGCGTACTTCATGGTAATTGTACCGGCGGTGATTAACAAGTCGGCTTGCCGGGGGCTCGATCGCGGTACTAGACCAAATCTGTCGAAGTCGAAGCGCGATCCAATTAAAGCTGCAAATTCGATGAAGCAGCAAGCCGTACCGTAAAGCAGTGGCCACAGACTCGAAAGTCTCGCCCAGTTATAGATGTCATCAACCGTAGTTAGGATGACGTTCTCGGATAATTCGGATGTGACTTGCGGACGCTCTGCCGGATTGACAATTAGCGATTTTTGTGATGTGTCTGAACTTAAGACCATTCTAAGGCTCCTTTGCGCCATGCATATACAAGAGCAATAACGAGGATCGTGATGAAAAACAAGGCTTCGATGAAAGCCAAGAGTCCTAGCTGGTTGAAAGCTACCGCCCAAGGATAGAGGAAGACGGTCTCTACGTCGAAGATGACGAAGACTAGGGCGAACATATAATATCGGATGTTGAACTGAATCCAGGCTCCGCCGATCGGCTCGACGCCAGATTCGTAGGTAGTACGTCGGTCGTAGGGACGACTTTTGGGCCGTAGTACCTTAGACGCCGTGAGGGCGAGGATAGGCACTAGGCTCGAAATTAACAGGAAGCCTAAGAAATACTCGTAGCCGCTAAGTGCAAACACGGTGAATGATTACTGCCTCTGTGAAAGGGTTTGTAACTCGATCTTTACATTATATAGATTTTGCGTAGCTAGAATTACGAATTGGTTGAGATTAATCGTCCATCTTCTGCAATATTTTTTAATCTTGATAGCATAACCCGGCTGGTCACGCTATAACCTTTGTTCACGCTATGCGTATGTTGTAATATTCCACAAAACCAGTAAGCTGTGATAGTAGGTTGCTAGGAGGTGAAAAGCTTACTACACCGTACCTTGACAAATAAATACTATGTACGCAAAAAACAGCAACAGCACCGCTGACACCGTGAAAGTACAGGCTGATAGAGAATCTCTCAGACTACAGTTCAGCACTCGGTACAACCCCATTTTTGGTGGGAAGCGCAAGTATCAACCGTTAGGGATGAAGGATACACCTGAGAATCGTCAACGGGCAGAAGCGATCGCCTTTCGGATCGAAAACGATTTGCTACACCCCGACTGGGATCAGTTGTTTGACCCTACGTTTGCCAAGTACGGACTAAAAGCACAGTACGCAGCTTTACAGTTAGCAGCGCCTATCCCAGAGGCGGAAGCCGAGTTGACGGTGGGTGCAATGTGGGAGGACTACTTAGAGTGGAAGCGCCCGCAATTGCAAGCAACTACCTTTCTAAAGCAACACGCAGGAATTTTTACCAACACAATTAAAGGTTTGGTTTGGGATTCAATCGAAAGAAAGCTTTTAGATACGGGTAAAGGGATAGCTGACAAGGTTCTATTGGATGTAAATGCCGATATGGTGACATCGCTCAACATCACTGATAATTACTCAAAACGAACGCTAGCCGCCTTATCAGAAGCCTTTACCAGACTACAGTATCAAGGCAAAACTCAGCTAACAAAAAACCCGTTTATTCTCGAAAACAAAGTTGAAAATACAACGGATATCTACCAACCAATTATCAATGCGGACGGTACAGAGCGAGAATGGTGGGATATACCCGACAATGAATCAGACGCCGAAGAGCGCGATCGACGTGCCTTTACAAAAGAGGAACGTGACACGATCATTGATGCTTTTTACAAGCATAAAAACGCATCACCACGTCAAATGGCTCCCTTAGTCGAATTCCGTTTTCTAACAGGTTGTCGTAGTGGTGAGGCGTTTGCTTTGCGTTGGCGTGATTGCTTCCGAGGTGAAGAGAAAAACAATATCGTTTTTAGTCGCAGTTATGACGGGCAATCTAAGGTAACAAAGAAGACGAAAACAGGTGATATACGCATCTTTAAAATGTACCCTAAACTAAGGGAACTTTTGTTAAGAATCAAGCCCGAAAACGCACAGCCTAACGATTTAGTATTTACTAAGTTAAATGGCAAGGGCTGGGATACTGGTAATGCTTACACCCTATGGACAGAAAGTGTAAACACCAGAGGGGATATTAGGTATAAATACCCCGGCATTGTATCTCAGTTAGTTAGTGATGGCTTAATCAGCGGGTATCTGCCTTTTTATAGCTGCCGTCATACGTTCATAAGCCTACAGGCACACGCAGGTACTGACTTATTCTTGCTGGCTACAGCGTGCGGCAATAGTGTAGAGGTTATCCAGAAACACTATTTAGGGGTTAACCCTGATGTAAGTTTTGCAGGCATCTAACCCTACCCAGTACAACCTACTTACTACCCGCCCTAGCCCGGCGGGGTTTTTTGTGCCTATTTTCTGATTTACTCACTACCCACCCTACCCTATTCCCTCTATTTTCACTCTCTCGTTACATTCTCATTTATTGTTTTTATTGACAAATAAGAACACTATATTTAGCTATATTTACCTATACGCTTTCTGCAACCCTATATGGTTTAGTCCTAAGAACTGCTACACTCTTTAATGTATATTTTAAGATTAGCTGACCTACTCTTTTGAGCTATGAGCGATCGAGCCACTGAGACTAAGACCCTCGATCGGCACGAGTGCCGCGCCTGCGGCTACGTCTACAATCCGAAAAAGGGCGATCCTAAAAATGACATTGCCCCTGGCACGGCTTTTGAAGATTTGCCCCTAACTTGGGTTTGTCCCGTTTGTGCGGGGCGCAAGTCAGTGTTTCAAAATCTCGGCCTGCTGGAAGGGGTGTCGGGGTTTAAGGCAAATCAGCGTTACGGTGTCGGTGTCAACGGCATGACCGAAGGTCAGAAAAGTTTGCTGATTTTTGGCGGCTTGGTCGTTGGTTTCTTGTTTTTACTTAGTATGTATGGTTTGCAGTAAAACGATTGTGAGATTTTGGCAACGAATTGTAATGTTATTGGCGGCTGCACTCATCTGTACGAGTTGCAGCACGATCGGTTCTGTGAGTTACAACCCTTGGCAGGTGATTTCCTTGCCTACGTCCGCTAATTTGCAGGATATTGCCTTTACGGGCAACGATCAGCACGGCTGGGTTGTTGGTTCGGAGGCGACTCTGTTTGAAACGATCGACGGCGGGACTAACTGGAAGCCGATCGCACTGGATATAGACGAGCCGAGATCGCGTTTCTCGTCGGTGAGTTTTTCCGGTTCCGAAGGCTGGATAGTCGGGCAGCCTTCGGTTTTGCTCCACACTACCGATGAGGGCAAGTCTTGGACGCGGATTGCTTTGAGTGCTCAGTTACCGGGTTCTCCCAGTACGATCGCAGCTATTGGCCCAAATACGGCTGACATGACGACGGATGTAGGCGCCATTTACCGCACTTCTGACGGCGGCAAAAATTGGAAAGCGATTGTCCAGGATTCCTTTGGGGTAGTTCGCAATATCAACCGTTCAGAAGACGGGCAGTATGTTGCGGTATCCTCAAAGGGCAATTTCTACTCCGTGTGGAAACCAGGACAAAATGCTTGGGAACCTCACAACCGTAACAGTTCTCGTCGCCTACAAAATATGGGCTTTACGAAGGACGGGCGTTTGTGGATGCTCGCCCGCGGCGGTCAAATTCAGTTTAGCGATCCCGAAAGTGCTGAAGGTTGGGGAAAACCGTTTTTTCCCGATCGCAAGGCGAGTTGGGGTTTGCTAGATATGGCTTACCGGACTGATAATGAAGTTTGGGTAGCCGGCGGCGGCGGCAATTTGCTGTGCAGTTTGGACGGCGGGAAAACTTGGCAAAAAGACCGCGAAGTTGAGGATGTTCCCGCTAATTTTTACAAAATTGTCTTCATGGGCCCCGATCGCGGATTTGTGATTGGCGCGAGCGGCACTCTACTTAAATATCAAGGTGCAGCGCAAGCTGCTTGATAGTAGAATAGTAATAGAGATTGTCTGTTGATTTGTTGTTGAAAGGAGGAATCTAAATGTCTGGTACAACTGGAGAACGTCCGTTTGGGGACATTATTACAAGCATCCGTTATTGGGTAATTCACAGCCTCACCATTCCAGCTTTGTTTATTGCTGGATGGCTGTTTGTGCAAACGGGTTTGGCTTACGATGCTTTCGGAACTCCTCGCCCTAACCAGTATTTCACAGAGCAGCGGGAAGAAGTGCCGATTATCTCGGATCGCTTTGAAGCTAAGAAACAAGTAGATCAGTTCATTGGCAAGTAATTTTACAAGGATTTGGAAAAATGACGAGCAGAACGCCAAACAATGAGCCAATTTCGTATCCGATTTTTACGGTACGCTGGTTGGCAGTTCATACTTTAGGTGTCCCAACAATTTTCTTTTTGGGCGCGATCGCAGCAATGCAATTTATTCAACGATAGGAGTTTACAATGCCTGAGCGCGTTCCTAATCCCAACGAGCAGCCCGTAGAGTTAAATCGGACTTCCCTTTATTTGGGTCTGTTGCTGATTTTTACTCTGGGTATTTTGTTCTCCAGTTATTTCTTTAATTAACTGGTTTTTGAGTTTTATCTCTGTGGTTCAATCCAATTTGTTTAGCTGTGAATTAGTGAGGTAATCGCTATGTTTAGTGAAAGTGGCAGAATTCCTTTGTGGCTGGTAGCTACCGTCGCAGGCCTCGGTGTTCTGAGCATTGTCAGCCTTTTCTTCTACGGTGCTTATGCCGGTTTGGGTTCTTCGATGTAAGGAGAATCTCGCGTATTTTACGCCTAAAACCCCCCTTGAAAAAGGGGGGTTTTAATTATAAAAGAAGGAAGAAGGAAGAAGGAAGAAGTCAGTAGTCAGTAGTCAGTAGTCATTAGTCAGTAGTCAGTAGTCATCACGAAGAAGGAAGAAGTCAGTAGTCAGTAGTCAATAGTCATTAGTCATTAGTCATTAGTCATCAGGAAGAAGGAAGAAGGAAGATTTTGGCAATTTTATGATAATTTATATACAAGAAACCGGGTTTCTTTCGAGATATTTAGCCACCCAACCGAGATTTTATGAGAAACCCGGTTTCTGAGCCACTGGTGCAATTTTAGAGAAACCGGGTTTCTTTCAAGATATAGCGGTTCTCAAAAAAGTGAGGAGAGCCTCATGCCCTATGCCCTATGCCATATCCCCTATGCCCTATGCCGTTCGCGTACCTGATCTTTCTGAGAAAGGCTATATCTCCATAAAAACTCGATTTTTTCTTGATCGGGCCTGCTTTTGGAATTGGCCAAAAGTTGCGAGTAGAATGGTGCAAGAGCCGATCGCTCGATCGTAGTCCACAGCGAAATATGACCCCACCGCAGCCACCCCGCAAACCTCAAACCGTCTTGGGTGCGATCACCCAAGCAGTCCAGACTATTGCCAAGGTTAATTTTAACCAGCTAGCCCTCAAACCGAATGCCAAAGTACCCGAACTGTGGGTACAAGATGCCGGCGCTGCAAAGGCCGAGGTTTATCCGCTATTGGGCGATCGATATTTGTTAGGTCGATCGTCCAAAGTTTCTGATATTGTAGTTCGCAATCCCGTTGTCAGTCACGTGCACCTATCCCTGGCGCGAGATACTCGACGGCGAACACCGTTTGTGATCAAAGATGAAGACTCTACCAACGGCATTTACAGAGGTAAAAGACGAGTTAAAAGTATGTCCCTGCGTCACGGAGACGTGTTCACCTTAGGCCCACCGGAACTTGCCGCCGCCGTCAGAGTTCAGTACATAGATCCGCCACCTTGGTATTTTGAATTTTTGCGTTACAGCTTTTACGGTGTCAGCGGAATTACCACTTTGATCGCTATTTTGGTCGGCTTTGAATCGAGCAAGTTTCAAGTACGACCTCTGCCGAGAAGTATCAACGGGCCCGTGATAGTTTACGCCCGCGACGGACAAACTCCCCTGCGCCCTCCGCAGAATAACGCTCACGTAGAATTAAAGGGATTGCAGGATTTTTCGCCTTATTTATCCAAGGCGGTACTTGCTTCGGAAGACAGCCGCTACAATTGGCATTTGGGTGTAGATCCGATCGGGGTTTTGCGCGCGCTGTTGACCAACGTGCGCGGCGGAGGAATTCGCGAAGGCGGCAGCACAGTGACGCAGCAGTTAGCGAGGAGTTTGTTTCGAGATTATGTGGGAACTCAAGATTCCGCCGGACGCAAATTGCGGGAAGCCGTAGTTGCTTTGAAACTGGAGAGTTATTACAGCAAAGACGAGCTATTGCTGACTTATTTGAATCGCGTGTTTTTGGGAATTGACCTGTACGGTTTTGAGGATGCGTCTCTGTTTTATTTTGGCAAGTCGGCGAAGGATTTGAGTTTGTCGGAAGCAGCGACTTTGGCGGGCATTTTGCCAGCGCCAAACAGTTTTAATCCGATTCAAAATTATCAGTTGGCGGTGCAATATCGCGATCGGGTAATCGAACGAATGCGCGCAATGGGGACTGTTACTCAGGAAGAAGCCGATCGCGCGAGGCGATCGCGAATCGACATCAATCCCAAAGCCCGCCAATACCTGCAAAGTACGATCGCGCCTTATTTCTACAGTTATGTATTTGACGAATTAGAATTTTTGCTGGGGGCGCAGTTAGCCAGAGAAGGCAATTTTATTGTAGAAACAGGCTTAAATCCCGGTCTGCAAAAAGTGGCTGAATCTTCCCTGAGAAATGCTGTAGAAAATGCCGGAGCGAGTGCAGGTTTTTCTCAAGGAGCTGTGGTAACTCTTAATACTAAAACTGGAGAAGTTTTAGCTTTAGTTGGCGGCGTAGATTATTTGCAAAGTCAATTTAATCGAGCCACCCAAGCATTGAGACAGCCCGGTTCTACATTTAAGATTTTCACCTATACAGCCGCCTTAGAAAGCGGAATATCACCAAATAAGACCTATTCTTGCGAGCCGCTTTCCTGGGGCGGACAAAGTTACAGCGGCTGTGCCAGAACTAGCGGTAGCGCTGATATGTATCGGGGTTTAGCACAGTCAGAAAATCCCATTGCTTTGAGAGTCGCACAAGATGTCGGCTTAGACAATGTAGTGGCGATGGCTAAACGTTTGGGGATTACATCTCCACTGCGTTCTACCCCTGGTTTGGTGTTAGGTGAAAGTGAAGTTAACGTATTACAATTAACGGGTGCATTCGGGGTTTTGGCGAACCGGGGTTTGGGCAATCGCCCCCATGTGATCAAGCGAATTATTGACAGCAGCGATTGCAAAGATCGAAATGATTTTAAAAGTTGTCGGGTGATTTATGACTATCAAAAAGATGGCGTTGCTAATCGGCAGTTAGTTTCTGAAGCCGTAGCGGATACGATGACTGATATGCTGCAAGGTGTTGTCCGGGGAGGTACGGGTAGTAGTGCTGCTTTGGGGTTGGGAGAAGCTGGAAAAACAGGCACGACTAATGATAATAAGGATTTGTGGTTTGTCGGTTATATTCCCAGTCAGGAACTGGTGACGGGAGTTTGGTTGGGAAATGATGATAATTCTCCGACTGCCGGAGGTAGTGCAAATGCTGCTCAGTTGTGGGGGGAATATATGCGACAGGTGGCGCGTTAACAGTTGACAGTTGACAGTTGACAGTTGACAGCGAAGTTTTTAGGCTGGGGATTTAAGAAGAGACGACGGTTGAAACCGCGTCTACCCAGACAAAACCCGCCTCCGCGGGTTGAAGACAAAGACGGTTAAAATTGAGTTATTTTATTCAGTCTGCGGAGGCGGACATCGTTTGTGTAGATGTGGTTTCAACCGTACGTCTTCAGTCTGCGGAGGCGGACATGGTTTGTGTAGACGCGGTTTCAACCGCCGCCTGATATGGCCGACAGCCTGACAATATTGAGTGTAAATTGACGACATTTCCGATTACCGCGATCGCAGGTGCGGAAAATCCAGCCACCTCAACTTGCTCTACAATTGTACTCAAAGTGCCGATCAATTCTTCTTGTTCCGGCCGCGTTCCCCAGCGCACTAATGCTATGGGCGTTTCTGCACTCAATTCGGCTGTTGTTAACTGGCCGATGATATAAGGCAAATTGTGGATTCCCATGTATACTACAATGGTTTCGGAGCCACGGGCGATCGCCTGCCAATTTACCTCTGGTCGATATTTTCCCGCTGATTCGTGGCCGGTGACAAAGGTAACTGACGAACTGTACGATCGATGTGTGAGAGGAATTCCCGCATAAGCAGCGGCCGCAATCCCAGAAGTTACACCCGGAACGACTTCCACCGCAACTCTAGCTTTTACCAACTCTTCCATTTCTTCGCCACCGCGCCCGAAAATAAATGGATCACCGCCTTTGAGACGAACTACGATCGCATTATTTTGAGCTTTTTCGATCATTAACTGAGTTGTTTCGTCCTGCATTAACGAGTGACGGCCTTTGCGTTTGCCGGCATCAATTCGTTCTGCTTGCGGATTGATTACTGCCAAAATTTGAGGGCTGACTAAAGCATCGTAAATCACGACATCCGCACACTCTAACAGAGCTTTTCCCTTTAACGTCATCAAACCCGGGTCTCCGGGCCCTGCACCTACCAAATACACTTTACCTAAAGACATTTTGCTTGCTTCCTTGACCTCTTCTGTGTCTTTGCGATTCATTTTTGAATTAAATCCCGAATTAAGTCTGCTAATTCTACACTTGCGCCTAGAGGATTTGCGAGATGAAGCTCCGCCGCAGGGAATTGCTGCTTTAGCTGTGCGACATTTTTGGCGATCGCATCTGTAATTCCTCCATTAAATAAGAAGTATGGCACAATTCCGATTTGCTGCTGTCCACCACGAACTAAACTGTCAATTCGCTCTTCCAAACTCGGCTTTACCGACCAATAAGCTGTCTGTGCACTGAGTTCGCTGGCGATTTCCTCGACTGTCGAGTTACCTCCGGGGCGGCGGCTGCCGTGAGATAATACAATCCATTTTGGGGATAGCAAATTGGGGAGAAAAGCTACGTCTTGCATCTGAGTTTTCAGCAAGTTTGTTAAGCCCGCTTCCTGGGAACCTAAATGCGGGCGCACTTCTATTTTTAACCGGGAACCAAAAATTTTTTGGGCAATTTCCACCTCTGCGGGTATGTCTTCGGCGACGTGAACTCCCGGTAATAAAAATACGGGCAGGATTTGCAATTCTGTCAGTCCCAGCGACAGGGTATGTTCGCCAAAACTGCAAATTTGTTCGTGGAGTGGCGCGGGGCCGAGTTCTAGGGTGGCGGTGGCGACTGCGGGGAACGAGTCAGGCAATTTTTGAGACAGCAGTTGACTTAGGTTTTCCAAACCGATTTGGGGTCTGGGGTCGCGGCTGCCGTGGGAAACTAATAAATAGGTCGATCGCAATTTCAATAGGGATTTGATGTTAAGGGTCGATGATGTTGAATAATTCTAACATCTGGGAGCCTAAATTCCTAAAAAAACATAACAACGATATCCCCTACTTCTATAAGAAGTAGGGGATATAAGTTGCCGAATATTTTGATTAACCTTTGGGTTCAGGATCGGCGACGTACTTGAAAGTAGGTTCAGAATTCAAAGCATTGGGTTTGTCCTTGCCATCACTAGACAAGTTAAAGAACAAATCTACTGTTGAATCTGGCGCGATATTTCCGAACAGCGGATCGGTAAGTTTGCCCATTGATTGCAGAGCATTCATGAACATTTGAGTGTGGGAAATTTCCCGAGTTAGCAAGAAGTGCAGTGTCTTTTTGGTTCCGGCATCCGGCGCTAGTTTAATCAATTCTTCGTAGGTTTGGCGAGCTCCTGCTTCCGCAGCGATATCAGCGCGCAAATCGCGCACCACATCCCCGCCTTCGTTGATATAAGCTGCTGTCCAAGCTTGACCTTGGCTGTCCAACAAGTGCGGGCCTACACCACGTATCGCAAACAAAGTGCTTTTGTAAGCATCTGTTTGATCAACGTTTTTGGTGTGCATTTCGATGAGTTGGCCCACCATTTCTAAGTGGCTGAATTCTTCGATCGCAATATCTTGGAGCATATCCTTAATCTCTGCATTTTCACAGTGAAAAGACTGCACCCAGTATTGCAGAGCTGCTGTCAGTTCTCCGGTGGCTCCGCCAAACTGTTCTAGCAGCAATTGAGCAAAACGGGGGTTGGCTTCGTCTACAGTCACCGCAGCCATTAATTGTTTTTTGTGAAAAAACATCGATCGATACCTCTCTTTAGTTCGGTTGTTACAGTCGCCAGATTGCCGACTTGTATCTGTGTTTACCTTCAGCATCCATTGTGCGACAAGCGAGAACCTCGAACCTCGCTCGCTGGATACATCTAGCGGGAGCCATTTCTCTGCTTTCAGGTAGATTTAAAATATAAAATTTTACTTAGTTATTTGGTACACAAGATTACGATTTAGCAGGCTCATTATTGTTGCACTCGGTTAATTTTGCTGACAGGGCATCGAGGTGTCGCACCCACTGAATGCCGCCCACCCAACTGCGAGACGGGAGGTGTCCGATTGGTGCTTTTTGAGTAAATTTAATTTGTCCTGAAGCGATAGCAGAGTTGTATCTCGGCCAGTTTACCCGATCGCAAAATCGGATATAATCTCCCTTAACGCTTTCGTAGATTTGCTTTTGGACACTGAAACCAAACCGACCTTGACTATAATGTAGCCACAGGCGATCGACTGTTTGCAAATCTGGGCACGGTAACTTGTAAATTTGGCTGATTTCTAACGGAGTTCCCGGTTCTAGCGAGAGAGATTGACACATGACTGTCCAAGTTTCGCGATCGGCTTCTTTCCACTTTTTGCTTGACAAACAATCCCGTAGTTTGGTATAATCAACTGCCCGTGCAGAAGTCATAGTCGGAACGAAATTAGAAGTAACAGATAAATAAAAACTTTCTGGCGAATTAGCCGCAGTTTTGGTCGGTGAAATCAGAAAATTAGGAGTTGGTGGCGCGGTGAGATTATCTGAGTTAGGGCTATCAATGATCGTAGGGGCGATCCTCTGCGAGGGCTTTGCTAACGGCTGTTTCGGCAAAAGTAAATCTTGAGGGCGAACATCTAAAACTGCATTGATATCTTGCAAAACTTCCGACGCAAAACTGTAGCGTTGACAAAGATGAGTTTGCAGCAATTTATTTAAAATTTCACCTAACTCGTTGCTAATACTCGTGCCTTTCGGGAGAAAGTCGCGCCACCACCAGCGTTCAGTGTTGCAGTCATACATATCCAACGGCGGAACTTGCGTCATTAGGCGAACGCAAGTAACACCTAAACTGTAAAGATCACTAGCAGGAAATACTTTACCACGCATTTGTTCAGGAGCTATATAATCTTGACTGCCGATGAGCGTTGCTGGACGGAGTAGGGCTGAATCAGTCAGCAGTTTAGCAATGCCGAAATCAATTAATACAAGTTTATTGTTAGATTGGCGGCGGATAATATTTTCTGGTTTAATGTCGCGGTGAACGACGTGGCTATTGTGGATAAATTGCAGCACGGGTAATAGGTCTTGCAGCAGTTGCCAAATTTTATTTTCATCGTATACACTCTCCTCTAATTCTTGTTTGAGAGTCGGCCCGTCTATAAATTCTTGAACTAAATAAATCTGGCGTTCTTGTTCAAAGCAGGCTAATAATTTGGGAATTTGTGGGTGTTTGAGCTCGTCTAAACGGATGGCTTCTTGGTGGAATAATTCAAGGGCTTTGTTGAATATTTTTGGATCGCGATCGTGAAAATAAAATTGCTTTACTGCACAGCGGGGGTGCGATGGGATGTCTTCATCAATTGCTAGGAAAGTTTTGCCAAATCCACCTCTACCTATGAGTTGAATCGGGCGATATCGCTGTCTTAGCAATAGGTTAAAGCCGCAGTTTAAGCAATGTTCTGCGGTGTTGGGGTTTTCGGGTTTTTGACATTCTGGATTTAGGCAGTAACTCATATTGATTTTGGATTTTTTTTAAACGAACCGCGAAGGCGCAAAGGGCGCCAAGGAAGAAAGAAGGGAAGGATGAGGGAATTGATGTAGTCTGGGCTATGAGGCTATTTTAGTGTGCTGGGCTGAATCGGGACGCTGGGAAACCTGCTGATCCCAAGCTGCGTGATTACTCAGGAAGCGGGATTATTGCAGCTTTCCCAAAGGGAAAATTGTGCTAAACTCTTGCTGTGCCTGGAATGGGAGGCGCAATTGATCTGTCGGGTTCAGGGACGCTGAAAAATATTTTGAAATATTTTTGCTTTACCCCTAGACTTGTGCTGAGATATGATGCTATAGTTATAAACGTTATGGCGAGTGTAGCCAAGTGGTTAAGGCAGTGGTTTGTGGTACCACCATTCGTGGGTTCAATTCCCATCATTCGCCCTTTTGATTTTATTGTGCAGATTCAGACGCGCCTTGTGTGCGGTGATGCAGATCGGACGTACGGTTGAAACCGCGTCTACACAAACAATGTCCGCCTCCGCGGACTGAAGAAGGTAACGTGATTTTTATCGCCCGGTCTTCGTCTTTAACCCGCGGAGGCGGGTTTCGTCTGTGTAGACGCGGTTTCTAACCGCCGGATCTTCTTAACCGTTCTTCTTAACCGGTGCGGTGCACACCCTACAAATTCAATTGGTGCGCGGTGCACACCCTACAAACTACGAACCTATGTGCTAATCTTAAATCCAATCTAAAATCTAACATCTAAAATCTAAAATCAAAATATGCCATCTTTAGTAGCAGAAGATTGGGGATATAAATTTAGTGGCGATCGCACGATTAATAAGTTTATTGGCCAAGTTGAAGGGGACGCGGCTTTAGCGAAATATTGCGATTGGGAATGCAGGGATCGTGCGGAACTTCTGATGTCGGAGATAGCCGGCAAATCCCACAGTCTTTTTTATGTGCGCCGCCAAAAGGTGAATGAGAGATTTTCTGAGGAAGAAATCTGGGAATTGATTCTTGCTACGGATGGAGATTATTTTGAATTGCCGGAATTGTTGCAAAAAGCCGATCGCACTTTGCGATTACTCGCAACTGTACGCATAGAAGATGGAATCGGTGGCTTAAAACTGCTGGATGCTGGTTTGGTGGCGGTTCCCAGAGGTAGAAAAGATGGGTATGTTTTACCGATGCAGTTGCGACTTTTGCCAAAAAGTAGATCGCCAATTCCCGCAAAGTCGATCGCCCGCGTCCAACAAATGCCATTCTGGGACGATAGACATATACCGAGTACCGAACAATTAAAAGTTTGGCACACTTTCTTAAATGTCGAAAAACGCATCGCCGAGGCGCGTCAATTTTGTGTACCTTTCCGCGCTCACAACTACGGTTCCGGCTTCAAAATCGTTACTTTTGAAATCGATCGCAATTCTGCAACTCTTGACGGCTACGATGAGAATCCCTTACAAATCGGCGACTTTCGCGAAAGGCTAAAAAAAGCCAGAAATGAAGACATTATTTTATTTGATTCGCCACCGGGAAGCAGAAGTTGCCGCGATGGCGAGACTTTGGGTAGCATTGCGGAAATTGAGTTTGATCATGGTAAATTACGGATTAAGTTAGATGTTGATTTGGGCGATCGCATGGCGGGCGGCAGATATCAACTTCCCAAACAAGGATTTTTGTATTTTGAGGCGGCGGGCGATATCAGTCAGATCGATCGCAAGAAAAAAGCTTTAAAAATGCTCACGGATGGCCGCGCTCAAAATCCCTATTTAAGCGAGTTTTTATTCGACTCTTCTCAGGCGAGAATTCCAGATAAACTGGTTAAGTTAGATCGGGAAGACTTATTAAATCGCAATGCTAATGATGATCAACTCGCCGCCGTAGAAATGGTACTTTCGGCGCGGGATTTAATTCTAATTCAAGGGCCGCCGGGAACCGGAAAAACGACGGTGATTGCGGAAATTTGCTATCAAATTGCGCGTCAAGGTGGCAAAACACTGATTGCTTCCCAGGCTAATTTGGCGGTTGATAATGCTTTGAGTAGGTTGGTTCATAATCCGGCGATTCGGGCTTTGCGGAAGGGAAAAGCTCATAAGGTGCAGGAAGAAGGGCAGCCGTTTTTAGAAGAAAATGCGATCGGCACTTGGCTACAAAATACGGCGATTGATTGCGAACAAAAACTGTCGCAGCGTCAGATTAATGTCACATCTTTGCGGCAGTTGCTGGCAGATTTCGACAGATTTAATGCCTATTCTGCCGCCGAGAGAGCTTTTTTCAAGGGATTAAAACACCTACATGATAGTCAGGCAGATATTGAGGAAAGGTTGAGCGTGCAATCAGCAGCTTATCAACTAAGTTTAACTGCCAAAAGCGAGATTGCATCTTTAGTTGATGGGCTGGCCAATCTTCTATCTGCGCCGGATGTTAACTGGGAATCTTCGGAAATTGCCGAGTTTATGCCGAAACTAAAACCTTATTCGGAAGGCAATGTTTTAGTCGAAAACTTTATGGCAAATGTGCGGATTTGCGTCAATCATGCTATTCAAATAGGATTCGATCGCCCGATGTGCGGCGCGTTTGGAATTGCGGTTTGGTTGCGCGAAACTGTAGCACCGCAATTATCCGAATTTAAGACGGCGGGCGATCGCGCTGAGGATGTTTGTCACGCGATGTCAGGGGTTGCGGAGTCGTTGCGGGTGTCGCGCCAGTTGTCGGATGCGGTGAATCAGCTACAGTTGGGCGACAAGCAAAATCAGACACATCGCCACAATCTCGAACAAAAAATCCAGAATTTGGAACTCCGAAAAACCGAAATTGCGGCGGTTGTCGTCGCCGTTGCGGGATGGATTGAGACGGCGGATACGGGATTGTATGAAGTCGTGAAAGCTTGCTGGGAAACGGGCGCGATGCTGACGGATGATATGGTAGAATTGCCCGCAGGATTGCTGAAAATTGCTCGACAGCTCAAAATGCCGATCGTCCCGCCTAAGTGTAAAGTCAATTTGCCCGATTTGGATCGGTTGCGGCAGGCGCTATCCCACGAAGCCACCGCAGGTTTTAAGGACATTCAAGGGCAGCAGTTCCGATTTAGCGAGTTTTTACACCTAAATTTGAGTCAAACGCCGATCGTGCTCACTGCGGGCGATCGCGTGCAATGGCAACAACTAGCCAAAGACTTCGCCAGCTATTCCCAAGTCAGCGCCAGCCAGCGCAAATTTATCATCGAAAAAGCCAGCACTTTCTTAGCTAATATCCAACAATTTTATAGTGAATCCTTGCAGCCAAATCAAATCCAGGCAACCTTCGATCGCCTAGTCAAAGAATTGCTGCACAGCATCCTCGGAAACGCGCGTCAGTGCATAGTTCCCCTAAAAACCGAAACCGAACAACAACTGATCAAACAGCAACAGTTATTAGATAAAATCGGTCAAACCGTCAGTCAGCAGCAAATATCCGCCGCCCAAGTTCAGGTAGAAACAGCGCAGCAAGAAGCTAACTTAAAAATTAGCGAAGTTACGAATCTATTGCAAGCAATTGTAGAACTACCAAACGCACCGGAAAAGTTGCGGATCTTAGCCTCTCAATATCTCGCCCAAAAGTCGAATATTTGGGAACAACCGCAGCAGTTTGTTAAGCAAATTGATGTTTGGAAAACCAGTCTGATTCAGCTTGAAAAATCCATTACTGACTTAGATCCGTTCGGAATTTTGGAAGTCATCAAAACTACTCTTGACGAGCAATTATCCCCGCTGGAAATTGCATCCACAGCTTTGCATGAGCAACTCGCGCAACTTCAAGCAGAATTGAGCGATATTACCGCTCAACTCCAACAACAGCAGCCAACAGCAGAATTAATTATAGAGAGAAATTGGTGGGAATTAGCATGGCAAACTATCCCGGATAAATACCAGCCAGAAGTTCCCAGTACCGGATTATTCAGCGTAGATTTTTTAAGCAAAATCAAGCGTTTATTCAAACATTGGCAACGGGAATTAGAACGAGAAGAAACTGCCCTCAAACGTTCTCAAAACTTTGTCACAGATTGGATTGAAAAACTCCGCAATCCATCGGAAAAAGACCGCAATGATTTAAAGCAAATTTATATTGACAACGCCAACGTGATCGGCATTACCTGCGTGCAAGCTGCGAGTTTCGATTTTAGCAAAAACTTTCCCAGCTTTGATGCAGTGATTATTGACGAAGTTAGTAAATGCACTCCACCAGAGTTATTAATTCCCGCTTTGAAGGGCAGAAAATTAGTATTGGTGGGCGATCACAGGCAATTGCCGCCGATGTTTAATCAAAGTACGATCGACGATATCGCCGAAGACATTGGTTGTACGGGAGATGAACTTAGTTTTATCAAAGAATCGCTGTTCAAAATATTGTTTGAAAGTGCTGGCGACGGTATCAAAAAAATGCTGACAACTCAATACCGAATGCACCCGCAAATTATGGGCGCAATCAATCAGTTTTACCAGCAAAAGCTCAATTGTGGGATTCTGGAAGCAGACACGAGACGCGCGCACCATCTCGCAGGTGACATCATTAAAGAACACAATCATATCCTATGGGTGAAAACGCCCGTGGGACAAGGGTTTGAAGAGGGAAAACAGGGCACTTCGCGGTTGAATGTGAAGGAGATTGATGCGATCGAGCTTTTGTGCGAACAGATGGAAACGGCTTGGCGGCCTAAGATGGTAGAGGGTGAACCGCCGAAAGAAATCGGGATTATCACTTTTTACGGCGCTCAATTGAACGCAATTAAAGATAGAATCGCCGCCGAAAGATTCCCTTCTTTGAGTATCCGCACTGGTACGGTTGACATATTTCAAGGCATGGAAAGACCTGTGATAATTGTCAGCACAGTGTGCAATAATATTAGGGGCGATATTGGATTTGCTAAGGAACCGGAACGGGTGAATGTGGCTTTTTCCCGTGCTCAAGAATTGCTGATAGTTGTCGGCTGTCACGATTTATTTACCCAACAAACAGGTACTGTCGGAAAAATGTATCAGGAAGTTTCAAAAATGGTGCGTCACTGCGGAGGTTTTGTAGATGTTGCTAGCGTCATCGGCTAAACAAATTGACGCGAATTTAAGTTCGCTAGCCCAACAAATTGAGCAGGAAAACTCTGGTTTGTCAGTGTTGGCGGCGCGTCAATTCCGCTTTGCAATTCGCCAAACTCCGCTGGAAGTGGCGATTAGTGAACCGCGCGAGTTTAATGTGTTGGAAGAGTTTATTTTGCGGGCTGGTGTTGAGTTTGATCCTGCGCCGACTTTGCAGGAGTTGGCGGATTTGCTGGGGTTGGATCAGGTTTTTGTGAAAACTACGGCGACGAATTTGGTTAATTTGGAGATTTTGGAGGTGGCGGATAATGGTAAAATTGCGTTAGCGAAGCCCGCCCCTACGGGAGGCTCATCAACGAAGATGATCGCACCTTTAGGCAAAGATTTTTTCGATCAAGGTGCGGTTAGTCGATCGCAAATCCAATCAATTTACGCGATTTCCGATCCGTTAAATCAAACTCTTACCTTTAAGTTCGATGCTTTACCCGCAGAATCGGTCAACTTACCAGATTTAGCAGATTTTGTATCGCTCGAACATAAAATTACCGACCTTGCCAATTTAAGTCTAGCAGAAATCCAGCCGCTCATCCAAGCTTCCGGCTTAGGGATTCACGTTCCCGAAAACGGCAAAATCGTCTCTCAGTGCGATGTCATCGGCGACGATGTGGATATTTGGCAAATTGTATCAGTTTTTGTGTTGCTGGATGCGATCGAAAATCAAACTACCATCCAAGCCAGACAGGGAAAGCAAATATTAGAAACAGCATCAAATCGGCTGAATGAGCTCGAATCTCAGCAGAAATTGTTGAATGAATTGTGCAAATCAATCGCAGACATCGCACAGCCAGAATCAGAGACAATCCCGGTTCCGAAAACTCGCAAAAAGTCATCAACGAAGAAACGCAAGGAAATGGAGTCGGGAAACAAGTAATATTCGGACTAAAGTCCTCACTACGAAACTGTTTGTAGTGCGGACTGAAGTCCACATTGGCTAAAAAATATTGAGAAACTTAGTCTTTTACTGATTGACAATATACTGTGATTTTGCTATAATTTGTAGTTGTATGCGATCGTGCTGAGATTAAATTTGTGTCCGCCAAAGATACCTTCCACGAATCCGTAAAGAGATCTCTTGAAAAAGAACAGTGGGTGATTACTGCCGATCCACTAAGGTTTAAGTTTGGTAATATTAAATTTCAGGTCGATTTGGGAGCAGAAAGGTTAGTCGCAGCGGAGCGAGGAGGGGAGAAAATTGCAGTCGAAATCAAAAGCTTCCTCAATCCCTCTGTGATTACAGACTTTTATGCTGCATTGGGACAATTTCTAAGTTATCGGCTAGGTCTGGCATCTGTTGAACCTAATCGGAAATTATACTTAGCAGTACCAATTGACGTGTATAAAACATTTTTTCAGTCTGAATTTACTCAAGCTGCGGTACAACAGTATCAGGTATTTCTAATTGTATACGATTCAAAAAATGAGGTAATTGTGCAATGGACAAACTAGCTCAATATCGTCAATACGTTCAGACATTAATCACCCGTTATGCCGAAGATGATGTTTCTGATGATGAAGTCGAAGTGCAACTTATCTGCGACACAGAACGAGATCATTATCAGTGGATGAATGTCGGCTGGGAACACTTAACCCGGATTTATCAAACCATCATTCACATTGATATAAAAGATGGAAAAATCTGGCTTCAACAAAATTTGACAGAGGAAAATCCAGCGGAGGAATTAGTTGAAATGGGAGTGCCAAGAGAGGATATCGTTTTGGGATTGCAACCGCCATACAAACGACCATATACTGATTACGGTGTAGCCTAAACAGTTGACAGTTGACAGTTGACAGATCTCCACTTAATATAGGGCGCGTCTCTTGGGAAAATCCCAATTATTTTGCATTCGCTTCTGTGACGCACCCTACAATAATCCTACTGAGCTTTAACGCATTTCAGCATCCGCAAAGTAGCCGCCGCCGCGTAATTCCGCTTTGCCGAATCATCGGGAGCAAAACGAGTTCCAACTTCATTGAGAGACGAAGCCACACCACAATAAGCAGACATTTGAGTAATAATAGCAGCAGCCCAATGATTCTGAGTATCCGCAAAAGTTTTTGGAGGCTGCTTACCAATTAAATTAGGCTGCAATCCCCGCGCCGACAAACCAAATTCTGAGGCTCTTCGTAGCACAGCCATCAATTCAGCGCGAGTCACCGGCTGCGTAGGTTTAAAAGTTCCATCTTTATAGCCGCTAACTATCTTATTATCCCGTGCAAATAGAATTTTTGCCGCGCTCCAGCGCGTGCTATCAACATCGCTGTAGGGACGGGTGGAAACATTGCTAGAAAATGTGATGTTAGCACCTTGTATTCCTTTCAATGATTCTAATACTAAAGATACCAATTGCTCTCTGGTAACAGCAAGTTGTGGCCGAAAGGTATTATCTTGAGCAAATCCAGCTACAAATCCTAGCGCCACAGCTTCTTTAATTTCGGAAGCGTAGATATCGCTAGCAATATCTCCGAATGTATTCCCGCCAGTATTCCCGCCAGTATTTCCTCCGGTATTTCCTCCGGTATTTCCTCCGGTATTTCCTCCGGTATTTCCTCCGGTATTTCCTCCGGTATTTCCAGTTTCTCCCGGTGCGGGTTGACTGCTAGTAAAATAAAAGTGACCTAATATTTTGCCTTGGTAAGCTCTTTTACTGAAGCGCCAAGCGGGGTCGAGGGTGATTTTCATGAAGCCGTTATTGTCGCCGTTTGTGCGGCCGATAATTATCGGTTGAGTGTCGTTAGGATCGATGGGAGTTCCCATTAGTAAAACGTTGCCGTCAACGACTTGCAAACTTAGGCTATATTTTAATACTAAATCGGTGCCGGCCATGCGGATAGAAAAGCCGTTGCTGTCTGTGGCGCGGCCGCAAATGCCGGTGAAATCAAAAGTAGCTAATAACGGATTGACTACGACGGGATTAGAGCCGCTTTCGCTCCAGCACTTGCGTCTGTCTGTGACCTGTTCTACAATTAGTAATTGGTAGCCGGTCAGACCGCCCGGTTGGGCGATCGCAATTACTCGATCTTGGTTAATTTCGGTTTCGTCAAAAGTATATGCTTTCGCCGGAGCGATCGCGCCAAGTGTTAAAATTGCTGAACCGACAAGTGCGGCCGCTGTTCGTACCAGTGAATGTTTCATAGTTTTTCCCTATTTACCCCTTGTTTTGATGAGACCTATCTAGAATATGAAAAGGTCGCGCTGCTCAGACAACAAGATAGAATTTTACCATCTCTTGTTCCGGTGATGCTAAGTGCGATCGCGCAAATATCATAAAATTGAATACGGTGCAGTTAAGTCTGATCTCCCTGGCCTCCCCTTCTCAAGGGGGCGACAAGAGTATTTTCTTGCATCCCTATTTTCAAGGGGGATTTAGGGGAATATTCTTTAAAAAAATGGTGCGTTACACTTAGTTAACGCACCCTAAAATAAATATTGAAAAAATGCCTTTTATGCCTACCGGAACATACTGCTCACAGAACTATCTTCGTGAATCCGCCAAATAGTTTCCCCTAGCAAATTCGCTACCGAAAGCACAGTTAATTGCTCAAAACGGTGCTCTTCAGGTACAGGAATTGTATTCGTAACAATTACCTCTTCCAATAATCCGCTAGACAAACGCTCGATCGCCGGAGGTGAAAAAACCGCATGAGTAGCACAAGCATATACCTGTCTCGCACCCTCGCGGCGTAACAATCTTGCGCCTTCGGAAATCGTGCCCGCAGTATCGATCATATCGTCCACTAACACGGCTGTTTTGCCTCTGACATCCCCGATGACGTTCATCACTTCGGCGACGTTGTGAGCTTGACGGCGCTTGTCAATAATTGCCAAGGGAGCATCGCCAAGCTTTTTAGCAAACGCTCTCGCCCTAGCGACTCCGCCAACATCCGGCGAAACCACAACAATATCCGTCAATTTCTTGCTCGCCAGATAATCCAAAAGCACTGGCGAACCGTAAACGTGATCGAAGGGAATGTCAAAATAACCTTGAATCTGAGCCGAGTGCAAATCCATCCCTAAAATGCGATTGGCCCCAGCTTCAGTAATCAAATTCGCGACCAACTTCGCAGTAATTGACTCTCTGCCGGCTGTTTTGCGGTCTGCTCTAGCATAGCCGTAGTAGGGAATCACCGCAGTAACTTGTCTTGCCGAAGCGCGACGACAAGCGTCGATCATAATTAACAATTCCATGAGGCGATCGTTTACCGGACAGCAAGTAGGCTGAATTAAGTAAACATCGCAACCCCGAATCGATTCTTGAATTTGAACGTAGAGTTCCCCATCAGCAAACCGCTTGCGAACCATCGGCCCCAAATCGATCCCCAGATAGCGAGCCACCTCTTGGGCGAGGGGAACATTAGCAGAACCGGAGAACAGTCGCAGACGGTCGTGAGCAGAAACTGGCGACTGGGGAAGCGGAAGCGGTAAAGTAGCAGAACGGATCACAGCAGGCCTCTTGCAAGACGTTTATTTTACCGTCATCTTACCATCGGAAACTAAAAATGTTCAGCCAACATTAGGATAGATTTTATGTTTAGGGTAGCGTTCGATCGCTAAAAATTCTGCCGATAGTCTATTTGGGGCCCAGACTCGAAGTGCAGCCGCCCCAAATTAGGTCAAAACCCGAAGACATTTGGGATCAAGGTGATCAAAATGCCACCAACAGGCAATAAACTTGCCAAAAACTGCAAAAACAGTTAAGAATCGGAAGTATACTCCAGATTTTGGATATTAGGGAAAGCAAGGTAGAAATCGATGAGCTTAAGAGAACGGATTGACGCAGAAATCAAAGCAGCCATGAAGTCCAAGGACAAAGTTCGCTTGGAAACAGTTCGCGGCATCAAGAAAGTTATTCTCGAAAAAGAGGTCAGTCTGCGTCCTTCGGGGCAAGATACGCTGACAGAAGCTCAAGAATTGGAAATTTTGATGCAGATAGCGAAACAGCGCCGGGATTCGATCGATCAATACCGCAAAGGTGGCCGCGAAGATTTAGTTGCACAAGAAGTGGCGGAGTTGGCAATTCTGGAAGAGTATTTGCCGGCGCAGATGTCAGATGAAGAGGTGAGTCAAGTCGTTGACGAGGTGATTGCCTCGGTGGGCGCTACTTCTGCAAAAGATATGGGCAAGGTGATGGGTAAGGCAATGCAGCAGCTTAAGGGCAAGGCAGATGGTAACAGAATTCAAGACATGGTGAAAGCAAAGCTTAACAGTTGACAGTTGACAGTTGACAGTTGGCAGTTGGGAGTTGGGAGTTGGGAGTTGTCATTGGGAAGAATGTAGCAGCAAATCTCCTAATTTTTCGCTTTTGCGATCGCCCAAATAAACGAAATATCGGGGCAAACCCCCTGTGGTTGCCCATTCTTCTCGATCGCCCACAAAAACCCGATTTCTCAAAGTCGCTCAAAAAAATGTAAAATGCTAACTTTGGTCGGGACTGGGAACTACAAGCAGTGAAGTAGGATCTTGAGCATTAAAGATTTAGGGCGGTTGAAACCGCCGTCCGTCTAGCGATCGCCTATTTTTTAACTTAATTGGCGTAAGTCCCACGCTGTAATTGTACTCAATTCAGCGCTGGGATATAAGCCAAACAAAGTCAGTGAATTTCTCACAAAAAGATGGTATGATATAAGTGGTTGCGACCCACCCACTCGACTGCGAACAAGAGGCTACAGCAGCAGTAATATGCTTGGCCTCGGACAACTGCGAGAGAAAGGGGGAAAAGACAGACCGCTGGTTATTGCGATACGTCCCAATGTGAAATACAATCCAAGTTTGTCATACGAAATAGTTTTTTGCCTTGGGAAACAGGGCTTCTGCGTGGGTTCCCTACGAAGGGATAAAGGCTGTAAAGCCAGAGATGCTGTGTAAGACTTGGATCGTCTTTGGTGACGAATATTCAGCAATGGATATCCCCAACAGAGCAACGGCAAACGAGACACGAAGCCTACACGCTCACCGTAAGGTTAGTGTTAGGTATTTCACCAATTTCTACTTAAACTTATGCAGCCACCTATTGCTATTGGAACTCTCCTACAAAACCGCTACCGCTTAGTGAATATTTTAGGTCAAGGGGGATTTGGTCGGACTTATTTAGTAGAAGACGAGGGGCGGTTTAAAGAACGCTGCGCCCTAAAGGAATTGATTCCGATGCAAAGCGGGCCTTACGTTTTGGAAAAATCGAAGGAATTGTTTCAAAGAGAAGCGGCAATACTTTACCAAATTGCGCACCCGCAAATTCCCCAGTTTCGGGCAATATTTGAAGAGAATCAACGTTTGTTTTTAGTGCAGGATTACGTGGAAGGCATGACTTACCGCGAACTGTTACTCGATCCTGCTAGAGGCCGTACCTTTAGTGAAGCAGAAGTTTTGATATTTATCCGACAAATGCTGCCGGTACTGGCTCACATTCACGCCCGCGGCATCATCCACCGCGACATCTCGCCGGAAAATATCATCCGCCGGGAAAATGACCAGTTGCCGATACTGATTGACTTTGGAGTGGTGAAAGAACTCGCTACCAAGGTTCAGTCTCCCGAAGGAACAGCCCACGCGACAACAGTCGGTAAAATCGGCTACGCGCCGATGGAACAGTTGCAAAGCGGGCGCGCCACGGCCAGCAGTGACTTGTATGCTTTAGCTGTAACGGCGATCGTCCTGCTGACAGGCAAAGAACCGCAGGAATTGCTGGATCAAACAACGCTGCACTGGAATTGGCAGCAGCGAGTGCAGGTGAGCGCGGGTTTAGCTTTGGTACTGAATCGGATGTTAAATCGCTCTCCGGGCGATCGATATCAATCTGTCAGCGAAGTCGCCCAAGCACTCGACGGCCAAACGAATCCTTACTCTCAATCTAACGCGCCAACTGCACCACCAGCATCAGCAGTCGCGCCGTCAAATGCTTCGCTAATCGCAACGGTAGCCGTGGGTAGGCCGCCAGAATCCGAGCCGATGGTGCCCCTAAGTGCCGGCCCGCAAAACCAGCCAGATCCTCTAATTGAGCCTGCTGGTGGCTCTTTGTGGGACAATCCCGTGGCTGCGATCGGACTATTAACGGGCTTAGTCATCTTGACAGGCTTCGGTTCCTGGGCCTTGGTAGGCTCATTTCTCAACAAACCGACGCCCAAAGCAACTCCGACAGCGCCAGCATTCACAACTCCGACGCCGATACTAAATCCGATACCAAGCCCAGAACCATTGCCAACACCGACTCCGACACTCAAACCAACACCAACCCCAGAACCTTCGCCGGAACTAACTCCAGAACCTTCGCCGGAACTAACTCCAGAACCTTCGCCGGAACTAACTCCAGAACCTTTGCCGGAAATAACTCCAACGCTACCGCCAGAACCAACACCAGAACCAACTCCCGCGCCAACACCGGAACCAACTCCCGCGCCAACTCCCGCACCAACTCCCGCACCAACTCCGGCACCGAAACCGACGCCCAAACCAACTCCCGCGCCAACTCCGGCACCGAAACCGACGCCCGCACCAACTCCGGCACCGAAACCGACGCCCGCACCAACTCCCGCACCGTCACCGACTCCCGCACCGACTCCCGCACCAACTCCCGCGCCGTCACCGGAACCTGCGCCAACTCCCGCACCGTCACCAGAACCTGCGCCAACTCCCGCGCCGTCACCGGAACCTGCGCCAACTCCCGCACCCTCGCCTTCACCCTAGTTCTGGCAAAATTCCCCTAGACTAAAGTTGAAGCCAATTACTTATTAGCTATTTGCCGATGAACTCGCTGCTAATTACTGGAACTGATACTGACGCGGGCAAAACTGTTTTGACCAGCGCTCTGGCTGCTTATTGGCAAATGTATTTTCGCGATCGCAGTTTGGGAATTATGAAACTGCTGCAAACCGGAACGGGCGATCGCGAACTCTACACCCGTTTATTTACACTCGACCAATCCCCCGAAGAACTCAATCCGCTGCACTTTAGCGCGCCTCTAGCACCGCCGATTTCTGCCGAACGGGAGGGGAAAAATATTGAGTTAGAAAAGGTTTGGACGACGCTGCAAAGTCTCTGTGAGCGCAAGAATTTTGTGTTGGTGGAAGCTTTGGGAGGGCTGGGTTCGCCTGTAACGCGGGAATTGACGGTGGCTGATATTGCCAGGGATTGGCGGTTGAGGGGAGTTTTGGTGGTACCTGTGAGGTTAGGTGCGATCGGGCAAGCTGTAGCGAATGTTGCTCTCGCCAGACACACAGGTTTTAAGCTGAGAGGAATTGTGCTTAATTGCGTTCAAGCTTGTTCTGAGCAAGAAATTGCCGACTGGACACCGATCGATTTAATTCAGTCGCTGACTCAAATTCCTGTGTTGGGTACTTTGCCATATTTAGATGATCCAAATGACCTGAAAAAATTAGCGGCATCAGCTTCAGAATTAGATTTAGAACGTTTATTGCCAGGAGTTAATTTAGTTTCTAAAATTGCTAAATAACCCTAGTCTCAACACCTCTCTTGCTCTGCGTACTCTGCGCCCTCTGCGGTTCATCCAAAAAAAATCTCCGGCACAACTCAAATAGGATTGACATAGCATTTATATTTGATTTTTGAATAAGATTTTTTTAACCGCAGAGAACACAGAGAGCGCAGAGGAAGAAAAGAGAGAGTTTTACAAGTTGTTCATAATTTAAAAAGGAGAAAAAACATGGTTTCTACTTTACCGAATTTAACTGATGTCGATTTATCTCAGTTGCGGCTGGAGATTAGAAATTTGCAGCCTCAGTTAGTCGAATGGCGGCGCCGCTTACACCAAAAACCGGAGTTGAGTTTTGACGAGAATTTAACGGCGCAGTTTGTCTCCCAAAAGTTGCAGGAATGGGGAATAGAACATCAAACTAATATTGCTAAAACTGGTGTTGTGGCAACGATAGACAGCGGCAAACCGGGGCGGGTTTTGGCAATTCGGGCTGATATGGATGCTTTGCCGATTCAAGAGGAAAATGAGGTGGATTATCGATCGCAGCATGATGGTATTATGCACGCTTGCGGCCATGACGGTCATATTGCGATCGCCCTTGGGACAGCCTATTATCTAGCAAAGCATAAACACAGTTTTTCGGGTCAAGTAAAATTCATCTTTCAGCCCGCCGAAGAAGGCCCAGGTGGCGCAAAACCGATGATTGAAGCCGGAGTTTTGCAGAATCCTGATGTTGATGCGATCGTCGGCTTGCATTTGTGGAACAATCTACCTTTAGGCACTGTAGGTGTCCGTAGTGGCGCGCTGATGGCGGCTGTAGAAGTTTTTGACTGCACGATTTTTGGTAAAGGTGGGCATGGTGGAATGCCACATCAGACTGTAGATGCGATCGTAGTTACAGCCCAAATTGTCAGCGCCCTACAGTCAATTGTCGCACGGAACATTAACCCGATCGACTCAGCGGTAGTCACAGTCGGCAAATTCCACGCAGGCCACACCCACAACGTCATCGCCGACACCGCCCAAATCGGTGGCACAGTGCGCTATTTCAATCCCACATATCGAGGTTATTTCTCTCAGCGCATCGAGCAAGTAATTGCCGGAATTTGTCAGAGTCACGGCGCAACTTACAAACTCGATTATTGCGCCCTTTACCCGCCAGTCATCAACGATTCGAGCATGGCTGACTTAGTACGCAGCGTAGCCGAATCGGTTGTAGAAACTCCTGCGGGAATCGTGCCGGAATGTCAAACAATGGGCGGCGAGGATATGTCGTTCTTTTTGCAAGAAGTCCCCGGTTGCTATTTCTTTTTGGGTTCTGCAAATCCAGAGAAAAACTTGGCTTACCCGCACCATCACCCGCGTTTTGATTTTGATGAAACTGCGCTGGGGATGGGTGTAGAAATGTTTGTACGATGCGTGGAAACTTTTTGCGGTTAGCCTTGATTTGTAGGTGCACAATGCGCACCAGTTAAGCTTGTAGGGTGCGCAATGCGCACCGGTTGACTCAGTTTCAGCGTTTTGATTTTGAGATCAAACTATGGTTTGTTAGTTACAAACTCAACCGGTGCGCAGTGCACACCCTACAAATTATGGTTTGTGAGGTACAAACTCAACCGGTGCGCAGTGCACACCCTACTTCTTTGATGTGGTTGGTGAGGGCAAAGGTGCGGGGGTTTTAGTAGGTTGTTGTTGCTTATTTTTAGGATCTGGTTTGGGTGCTGGTGGCGGAGGGAAAGTCGCTGCACGTCTGGGTGATTGTAGCGCTGTACGGAATGCAGAATATGGGAAGAAAGCACTGAAATGAGAAAGTCTATCGCCAATTGATTCGGGCGCATCTTCCCACAAGCTTTCGTAGTAGAAGAAAGCCGCACCTAAGCCGTATTCTTGAACTGCCAGCACCTGAGATTTGATTTGCTCAATCGCTACTGGGCGATTTCTTAAACCTGTCATAATCCCAACTCCGGTGGGAATTTTTTGCTGTGCTTCTTGCATTTCTGGACGGTTAATTTTGTCCACAAATGATTCTAAATTGGGACGATAAACTTGCACAATTAGTTCGTCGGCAATATCCAAACGCACCCAAGCCAGCCAATCTTGGAGGTGATGTTTGTAAGCAAATTCGTAGTAATTGGGAGAAATCGAGAAAATTGCCTTGGGTTTTTCTGCTTTGACGGCTTGATTTAGTTGCGACATAAAAGCCGTAATTTTATTGGCTCGCCACTTCAGCCATGCTGCATCTTGAGAATCTGTTGGAGGTGTTTTTTTGGTTTCTTTGGTATACAAAGCAACTGTGTATTCGTCATAGCCAAATTCTGACGGCAAACTCATGTGATCGTCGAATTGGATGCCGTCAGCGTTGTATTGTGTGGTGATTTCTAGTACAAGTTCGGTAATAAATTTCTGCACTTCTGGATGAAACGGATTGAGCCAAACTACTTCGCCACCCGCACCGTTTGATGTTTGGCTACCGTCTTGTTTTTGGGTTAGCCAATCGGGATTGTTTAATGCTAATTCTGAGGTGGGAGGAGTCATGAAACCAAACTCAAACCAAGGAATTACTAGCAAGCCTTGGCGGTGAGCTTGACTGATTAAATCTTCGAGCATATCTTGTCCATCTAACCCTCTGTAAACAAAGGGTTGAATGTCTCTTTGCTGGGCGACTGGGCTGGGATACATTGCATAGCCAGAGTTCCAAACTACGGGATAAATTGTGTTGAAATTTAACCGCTTTAGTTGGCTGACAGCATCTCCTACTTTTCGCCTATCTCTGAGGATGTCTTTGTCGTTTGTCGTCATCCAAACTCCGCGAATTTCCTGGCGGGGTTGCTGGCCGATCGCCGGAATCACGTTATTCACCAGCAATACTACAATGAATGAGATGGCAAACAGTAGTGGTAACAGGCTTTTAATCGATCGCAGCCAACTGCGAGGAATAATCCGTAATGTCATAGTTGTGAATGGTGAGTTAGCTATCAAACGCACCCCGGCATAATTTGGTGATAAAATTTGCTCGCTCTACAGTCTACAGCTATTTGTGCTGAATGTGCGATCGCAACTCGACCAAGTATCATCCGTAATCCAGAGGGTAAGTGAGAGTATGATGTCAACGTGCTGGGGCAATGATTAATTACGCGCTGCCAGCTCTCCTGACCGGACAGTGCTGCCCAATCCATGCGAGTGTTGTACAATATCGGGGAAAAGAATATCTCGATCGAACATCTGTAATTGTGAAAGATTTAGTCTTAATTGGCGGCGGTCACAGTCATGCTATTGTATTAAAAATGTTCGGCATGAAACCTCTGCCGGGAGTGCGTTTGACTCTGATCAGCGATGTCCTGTACGCCCCTTATTCGGGGATGCTGCCGGGGCACGTTGCTGGCTTTTACGATTATGATGAATGTCACATCGATTTGCGATCGCTCGCGGAATTTGCTGGATGTCACATATTGGTCGATCGGGCGATCGCGATCGACTGTAGCAAAAATCAAGTTATTTGTCAAACTCGTCCTCCGGTTGATTTTGACTTGCTGTCTGTGGATATCGGCAGCACTCCCGCGACTCTATCGGTGTCAGGTGCCGCAGAATATGCCATTCCAGCTAAACCCGTACCGGAGTTTTTAGCTAGCTGGAATCAGTTACTAGAATCGAGACAAAATCATCCCGAAAAACCTCTGCGGATTGCCATTGTCGGTGGCGGTGCAGGCGGCGTAGAATTAGCATTGAATATGCAATCTCGTCTGGCGAAGGAAGAAGGGTTCGGCAACGGATGTAACGGATGGATTTTCAATGAGAGAGGACAGTTTAAGCAGGAAGATGGATTAGAAATTCACTTGTTTCATAGCGGTGCTGAATTGATGCCGGGACATAACTATAGAGTACGTCATCGCCTCAAAGAAATTATGATTAGTCGTGACATTAAAGTACATTTAATGGAAAAAGTCTGTGCCATAGAAAACCAAGAAATGATTGAAATAGCATCCAATACCCAATACCCAATGCCCAATGCCCAATGCCCAATGCCCAATGTCCAAATCTGTTGTGAATCTGGTTTAGAATTAAAGTGCGATCGCATTTTTTGGGTGACACAAGCATCCGCCGCCCATTGGATCGGGGAATCCGGTTTAGCGATCGACTCCAAGGGGTTTATGCAAGTCAACGATTACCTGCAATCCGTCTCTCACCCCAACGTATTTGGGGCAGGAGACATCGCTACGATGGTTAATTATCCCCGTCCCAAGGCAGGCGTGTTTGCGGTGCGTCAGGGCAAACCGCTGTTTGAAAATTTGCAGAATTTTTTATTGCAAAAACCGCTGAAACCGTTTGTACCGCAGGAAAAATATTTAGCTTTAATTGGTACTGGGAATAAAAGGGCGATCGCATCTCGCGGCTCTTTCATGTGGGAATCACCGCTACTATGGTACTGGAAAGATTGGATCGATCGCCAATTCATGCAAAAATTTAGCAATCTGCCAAAAAGCAGCGATAGCCAATAGCAATACATTCAGATATAATCTGCTCTTTTCTTTTCTTTTCTTCTCTTCCTCAGTGTCCTCTGCGCCCTCTGCGGTTAACAAAAAAATCCGCCATCAAAAAACATTTAAAATTGCTATACTAATATCAGAATTAAACAAAAGTAACTATGCTCAGAAAAATTGGATTTTGGCTGCTTTGGATTGCATTCAGCACCTACGCCTTTGTATTCGCACCACCCGACAGCCCAGAAACCATCACACTAATTACCAATCTTTCCACAGGAAAAATAGCAGACATCAACCCTTTAATTGTAGCCTTATTCAACATTATGGGAGTCTGGCCACTCATCTACAGTTGCGTCTTATTTGCCGACGGCAGAGGGCAGAAAATACCTGCATGGATTTTTGCCACTTTATCCTTTGGCGTGGGCGCCTTTGCCTTACTGCCTTATCTAGCCCTGCGCGAACCTAATCCAGAATTTTCCGGCACTAAAAATGTCTTCTTAAAAATATTAGATTCCCGTTTTACTGGGATTCTCCTCACATTAGGCGCTGCTGCGTTAGTTGCCTTTGGCTTGACAAAAGGCGATTGGTCTGATTTTTTTCAGCAGTGGCAAACTAGCCGCTTTATCCATGTCATGAGTTTAGATTTTTGTATGCTTTCCCTGGTATTTCCTGCTTTGTTAGCAGACGATATGGCGCGCCGAGGAATGCAGAACTCTACAGCATTTTGGGCAGTAACATTAGTACCACTCTTCGGGCCATTGGCTTATCTGTGCACGCGCCAACCGCTGCTGGAAACTAATCCTAAAACTGTTACAAATTAGACAGCAGTTCAGGCAATGCTTAGTTTAATCTAGGAATCAATCACAAGTAATTATATAAAAAACAGGCAAAATGGCGGTTCCACAATCAGTAAATTTTCTGGTAGCATGGGCTTCTAGCCCGTGCAATAAACAGGCAAGATGCCTGTTCCACAATCAGTAAATTTTCTGGTAGCATGGGCTTCTAGCCCGTGCAATAAAAACTTATTGATAATACTAGAATATCCGAGAACCAATGTAAATAATTATCTCCCACTCTCGAACAAATGAAAAAACATCCCATCGTTGGCATTACAACTTACAACCGCAGTCCAGCAGGCGAATATTGCTTAAATGGAGCTTATATTGATGCAGTGCAGACGGCAGGTGGCATTCCGATTTTACTGCCGCCCAATCAATTAAATCCAGCTAGTATTTTTGATGCCGTAGATGGTTTGATTTTTTCAGGTGGTGGAGATATCAACCCAGAACATTATGGCGGTTTGCTCGATCGCACAGTTTATTCAGTTAATGCAGAACGCGACAATTTTGAGTTAAACTTAGCTAGGCTAGCTTTGAAGGCGGACATACCTGTGTTGGGGATTTGCCGGGGAATGCAACTGCTGAATGTAGCCAGCGGTGGTAATTTGGTGATTCACGTACCCGATGCTTACGGAGATCAGGTGACTCACGGCACCGGAATTCCCCCTTGTGCGATCGAGCATATCATTAAAATCGATCCAGACAGTCGGTTAGCAAAAATCATGGGAACAACAGCAACAACAGTTGTTTCTTGGCATCATCAAGCTGTACAGGATGTGACACCTGATTGGCAAATTGTAGCGCGAGCACCCGACGGTTTAGTGGAAGCAATGGAGTACAAATATCATCCTTGGATGGTAGCAGTTCAGTGGCATCCAGAACGATCGACAAAAAGTCTCGCACACTGCGGAATCTTTCGGGCTTTCGTCGAAGCAGCCACTTCAAAGTTTATAAATTATACTAAATCAGCCTGAAAATTGTCAGCCATTGTTGGGATATTTTTCGCACTCTCTTTTTGTAACTTCATGGCGGTAGCGAAACATATCTGTTAACCGCATTTCCACCCACCAACCTAACAACAAATCGACAATTGGGCCGCCCGGTATCGAAAATGCGATCGCATCTGTCAATCGGGTATGGCCATTTTCTGTAGTAAACTCGTGTCGGTGAGTCCAACGTGCCATCGGCCCCTCAGTTTGTTCATCAACAAACAAGCGATATTGTTCGCACTCAGTGTGAGTCGCCACCCATTTTACAGGAATCGGCCCCAATAACAGGCGAAATTCTGATACAGCACCCACATCAAGTCCCCCTTCACGGCGAATGATTTTCACCGGTTGCCAAGGCGGTGTCAAAAGTTGGAGAATGTTCGGCCTTTCGTGAAAGTTCCAGACTGCTTCAACGGTAGCATCAATCAGCGACGAATATTTAAAATTGGGCATTTTTTGAATATTGCTAAACAGTTAATTCCGCTGGAATTTCATCATTTACAGTATTATCCTCCGTATCCATACAAACAGCAACTGTTAGTTTCAATCCCAAAGTATTCAGCCAAGTTCCCAGATTATAAATCGCATCACTTCCTCGCTGCGACAGCAATTCATCCAGTTTTTTTAAGTGCAATTCATATTGTTCAGGAGTCATTTTTGGTTGACCCAAAGCTTCTGCTACATTGCTGAGTACCATTTTGAGCAGTTCTGCTTCGGGGTTTTCTTCTTCAAAAAAAGCCTCTAGATACATAGCAGAGTCTGTTGGGTTTTTGAGAGACTGTATTAGAAACGGATGGTAAGGTAAATTTTTAGGCATTATCTTCACTCCTATAATCTGTCCAGTATTCTTTAGCTTGGCGTATGTCTCGGTCTTGAGTGCTTTTATCCCCGCCTATTAAAAGCAGGATAATTGTTGTGCTTACTTGTCCGAAATAGATTCGGTATCCAGGGCCATAATCTATTTTTAATTCATAGACTCCCTCTCCAACAAATCGATAATCTCCAAGATTGCCGAGTAGAACTCTGTCTAGTCTCAGCTTAATTCTAGCTTTAGCTTTGCCATCTCGGAGAAAATTAAACCATTCCTCAAAAGGGACTTTGTTATCTGGCGTAGTATAACGCTGAATTTCTCTCGGTTCGACTTCTGGCATGATTTTATTATAGTATGTCGCTCCTCATTTTATCGCTTTGCTAAACAGTTAATTCTGCTGAAATTTGAGCATTTGCAGTATTATCCTCTGTATCAGTACAAACAGCAACAGTTAGTTTCAATCCCAAAGCATTCAGCCAAGTTCCCAGATTATAAATCGTATCGCTTCCTTGCTGCGAAAGCAATTCATCCAGTTTTTTTAAGTGCAATTCATATTCTTCTGGAGTCATTTTTGGTTGGCTTATAGCTTCTGCTACATCGGTAAGTGCCCGCTTCAGCAGTTCAGGTTCCGGATCTATTTCCTCTATAGTCGCGGTTATATAGGCTGCTGACAATGCCAGATTTTTTCTCAGAGATTCAATTAAAAACGGATGATCCGGGATACTTTTAACCATTGTTTTAACTCCTATTGTAATTAGTCCAGTATTCTATTGCTTGGCGGATATCTCGGTCTTGAGTGCTTTTATCTCCTCCGCACAGAAGAAGTACAATTGTTGTTCCTACTTGCCCAAAATAGATTCTGAAACCAGGGCCATAGTCTATTCTGAGTTCACAAACTCCTTCTCCAACTGAACGATAGTCTCCGAAATTGCCAGAAATAACTCGGTTTAGCCTAGATCTAATCTTGGCTTTAGTATTCGTATCTTTGAACGAATCAAACCACTCAGCGAAAGGTACTCTGCCCTCTGATGTGACATAACGCTGAATTTCCCTGGGGTGAACTTCGGGCATAATTATATTATAGTTGGGTTAGACAGTTAATTGCGATCGCGCTTCAACATTTATAGTATTATCCTCTGTCTAAGTACAAACAGCAACAGTTAATTTCAACCCCAAAGCATTCAGCCAATTTCCCAGATTATAGATTGTATCACTTCCTTGCTGCGATAGCAATTCTTCCAGCTTTTTCAAGTGCAATTCATATTCTTCAGGAGTCATTTTGGGTAAACCCAAAGCTTCGGCTACATCACCAAGAGCAAGTCTGATTAATGCTTGATCAGGTTCTTCGCCTTCATCTAATTCAAAATGAGTTTCGAGATATACTGCCGCAAAACTGTGGTCTTTTAGTCGCGCCATCAAAAAGTCATGATACGGTAAACTTTTAGGCATTTTTTAAATCCTATTGTAAGTCCAGAAGACCGGGCGGTTAAAAACCGCGTCTCTACAAACAAAACCCGGATGGTGCGCGGGTTGAATACCGCGCGGTTAATTAAAATTACGTTATTTTATTCAGTCCGCGCACCATCCGGACATCGTTTGTGTAGACGCGGTTTCAACCGCCGTCTGTTCTTCGTTTGTGTAGACTTTCGCATCCTCTTTCCTAACTCGTCAACTGCAAATCCTCCGTCTTAAAATGAGTCATCGCCTCAGCCAAATGCTTCTTCAAAGTCGCCTCCGGTAGCGGCCCTTTCAAATGACTCCAAGGCAAAACCTGATTTAATTCCCACTCTTGAAAAACATAAAAATCCATCTCCGGTAACTGTCCCCGCAACTCCTTAAAAGCTCGCCGATAACTGCCCAAAGTATCGCCGTAATGGCGCACTAATTCCAACAGCCGAGACAACCTGCGATCGCCCTTTGACAACAGACCCTGAATCACAGACCAGTTATAGCTTTCAGGTCTAAATTCTAACCCTAGCTTCCGCATTTCTTTATCTAAAAACTTCAGCCTCTTCTCCGCATCTTTATCCACACCAAACCACTGAAAAGGAGTGTGAGATTTCGGCACAAAAGTGCTGCATCCCAGAGTCAATCGCAAACCAGGAACAGCTTTTCTAATCGCCTTCATCATCGCCACCGTCTCCTCCAAATCCTCCATCTCTTCACCAGGAATTCCCGCCATCCCGTAAAGTTTAATCCCCTTTAATCCCCCCGCCTTAGCATTGATAGCAGCTTGGATAATTTCATCATTAGTGAGTTTTTTATTGACAATCTTACGGAGGCGCTCGCTACCGCTTTCCACCGCAATAGTCACAGATTTACTATCTCTGTTTGTCAAAATTTGCGCCAATTTAACTGTCACCGTATTCGTCCGCACCGAAGAAAGACTAAGCCGCACACCGTCGTATTTCGGATGATTCAAATGCTCCAACAACTGTTCAAATTCCGGGTGTTGAGTCACAGAAGCACCCAACAAACCCAAACGATTAGTCACAGCTAAACCGCGATCGATCGCCGGAATTAGCGAATCCTCCAAACTCGCAGTTCTAAATGGTAAAGTTAGATAACTTGCTAAACAGAAACGGCACATTTCTGGACAACTGCGAACCACTTCCACCATGTAAATATTTTCCCAAGCCGCCTTTTCTGTCACCACAGTCGAAGCAGATAAAGTATTGCCGCGATAAGTCTGTTTTTCAACCATACTGGGAATTTCCGAATCCACAGGCTGAATCGATTTAATCCCCTGAGTCGCATCCAGATAAGTTACTTCGTACAAACTGGGAACGTACACTCCCGGAACTTGGGCTAAATGACGCAATTTAGTTTGTCTGTCGGCGCTACGAACTTCTTTACAAGCATCAATAAAATTGTCAATCAGATTTTCGCCATCTCCCAGCAAAATCACATCAAAGAAATCTGCAAAAGGTTCAGGATTAGCAGTAAATACCGGACCACCACCGAATACAATTGGATGATTATCAGTTCTTTTTGATGACCAAATCGGAATGTCTAAAGATTCCAATAAATTGAGAATATTTACATAGTCTAGTTCCCAAGAAAGCGAAAATCCCAATAATTCTGGATGTCGGGGAAGTTGTTCGCGGATATCAGTAAATAAACGGCTGACTTCAATATCCGATCGCACAGCCAAAGTAGCCCACACAATCTGATAGCCGAGACTGGTGATACCAACCGTGTACTCGTTGGGAAATGCAAAAATAGTCGGGATAGCATCAGCATCGGGGGTTGCTGGGGCAAATAGCAGGCGTTCTTGGGCAAATGGATTAGGAGTCACAGGCAAGCAAGTTTAGTGTTAACAATAAGTCTGTTCATGTATCATTTTAAGCCATTACCGAAGTTATTGTAGCGTGCTGCTTCGAGCAGAATGTTTGAATCGCAAACTAAAAATCTCCCTCTGATGAACCCTACGGCTAGTTAGCTAACACTTATTAAATCGGTTACATCCGCTACACAATCCGTTGCGGAACTTCCTGCTTCCAAGTTACTCTGAAATAGAATCGCGATCATCTCGGTTTTTCGATGGTGGCGGTGCACCGTGAAAAGTTGCAATCAGCAAACAGATAATCCCAGCATTAATAAACACATCTGCCAGATTAAATACCGGGAACCGAATTATCCTAAAATCGATAAAATCCACAACATGACCCAACACAAATCGATCGATCCCGTTCCCCAGTGCGCCACCCAAAATCAAACCGTAGCCAGCTTGTTCCCAGCGATTAATTCGCGGGCCGAACCAAGCTAGAATCATCAATCCCACACTCACACCCAAAGACAGCCACCGCAACCAAATCGCCCCATTGCTAAACAAACTAAAAGCTGCACCGGTATTAACAACATAGGTGAAGTGAAATATCCCAGGTAACAGTGGCTGAGTCTGCGGGGGAACTGTCAAGTCAAAATTTTGCACCACCCAAAACTTAGTCAAGTGGTCTAAAACTAAACTGATAATAGCAGCAACCCAGAATAAGGGATTTCTTTTAAAACGCATGGATTAGGTAGTAAAATATAGGACATCGGGCAGGAAACAAGTTACGCAAATTTCTGAGTCGCAGTGAGATTGCTCACCAATCCGCAAACACAGTATAACCTAATATCATAACTGATGACTAATGACTAATGACTAATGACAACTGACAAATGACAACTGACAAATTAATAAAACATCAAGCGTCGCAAAGTAAATGACAGAAGTGCGATCGCACAAACCACCGCCAATTGCCCCGGCAGGGGATAAACCGAATATTTCAGAATCTCATCGAATAAAGGTGTTTTTTTACCCGGAATCAGCAAGTAACTAAAAATTAGATAAATTAAGCCGATCGCGTGAACGGTAAATAAACCGCACAAACAACTAAAAGCCATCGATTCCAGCCGCGAAGCCACCTTAAAAGCCACCCAGCCACACACCCAAGCACCAGGCACAAAACCCAGCAAATACCCAAAACTCGCTTCTTTGAGATAGCCGATGCCGCCGCCTTGAGCAAAAACTGGCCACAAAGTTAATCCTAATACCAAATAGGCAATTTGTGAGAGCGCCGCAGCATTTTTGCCACCCATGCAGCCTACTAGCAATACTGCTCCAATTTGATAAGTAACACCTAAAGAGTATGCCTGAAGTCCGCGATCGTCCCAAAACCCGATCGGCATTGTGACAGATGCAGGTAAAAAAGTGCCTCCTATCGTCAGGAGTAAACCAATAAAAGCCCAGATTAATTCAATAGGAGCAGGCATTATAGCAGATGTTGAAGTCATTGGTCATTAGTCATTAGTCATTAGTCATTAGTCATTAGTCATTAGTCATTGGTCATTGGTCATTGGTCATTGGTCATTGGTCATTGGTCATCAGGAAGAAGGCAGGAGGCAGAAGGCAAAGAGGAAGAACTCAAGAGGAAGTTGTAACCGACAGTTTATGTTTGTGCAATGCCAGAACGTCCTAACCGTCAGGGCGGTTGCTATATCATCAGCATTTGTCAGATGCAGCCTGGAATGCCCGCAACTTTTAAGTTCTCAATACTAGCACTACTGTCAAAACAACCATCATTGTAGGGTTTTCTGGTTCTCAAACCAGGATGTTGTGATACTTTGATCGTGGGAATTTTTCGCAGCCGGGCGATCGCACCCTTGTTTCCCCACAAATTGATCTTTCACCCATCTGATAAAATCACACTTGTCAAGCTCATCAATGAAGTTAATTTAATCTTGGTTAACATTAGATTAAGATAAAATGTAAATATTTTTAACCTAAGCTTTACTTTCGCGCGATATGCTATGGCGGGACATCCGTATAACGATCGCAAATTTTGTATACCTATGCTTTTTCGTCTCAACTTGATTAATCCGAATCGCGTGACTACCGCAATTTCCGCTATGGCGATCGCCCTCAGCTTAGCAGCTTGTGGCGGCAGCAGCACAACCAGCAGCAGCCCCAGCCCCGGCGACACAGCAGCATCCCCCGTTGCAGCCACAGGCACAGCCGCAAACAGCAAACTCGTCCTAGCCTCAGACGTAGCCATAACCGCAGCAGGCGCCTCATTTCCCGCCCCTCTATATCAGCGTTGGTTTCAAGACTTCAACAAAATCAACCCCAAAGTACAAATTAACTATCAATCAGTAGGTAGTGGGGCCGGAGTCGAACAATTTACCAAAGGCACAGTAGACTTTGGGGCCAGCGACACCGGCATGAAAGACGACGAAATCGCCAAAGTTCCAGCAGACAAAGGCGTGATTTTGCTACCCATGACAGCCGGCAGCATCGTCATCGGCTACAACCTGCCAGAGGTACCCGAACTCAAACTGCCCAGAGACGTTTACACAGAAATCTTCCAAGGTAAAATTACCAAGTGGAACGACCCCAAAATTGCCGCAGCCAATCCAGGCGCTAAATTGCCAGACCAAGCCATCACCGTTGTCCACCGTTCCGACGGTAGCGGTACCACAGCCGTGTTCACCAAACACCTGAGTGCCATCAGCCCCGACTGGAAAACAGCAGTAGGCGAAGGCAAAACAGTACAGTGGCCCGTAGGCGTAGGCGCAAAAGGCAACGAAGGCGTCACCAGCCAACTCCTGCAAACAGCAGGCAGCATCGGCTACATCGAATACGGCTACGCCAAAAACAACAACGTCAAATTTGCATCTTTGCAAAACAAAGCAGGCAGCTTTGTCACACCTACCGACGACTCAGCTTCTAAAGCTCTAGCAACAGTGCCCCTGCCCGAAAATCTGCGAGCATTTATCGAAGACCCCGAAGGCGCTGAATCCTATCCAATTGTCACCTACACTTGGATGCTCGTCCCCAAAAAAGTTGCAGACCCCAACAAAGCCAAAGCCATCGAGGCAATGGTGGAATACGGCTTAACCGAAGGTCAAAAAGTTAGTGCCGAATTGGGCTACGTTCCTCTGCCCCAAAATGTCAGAGAAAAAGTTGCTTTGGCAGCCGACGGCATCAGCCCCGACTACAAGATTGAGATTGGCAAATAGTAATTGAAGGAAGAAGGAAGAAGGAAGACGGAAGAAGGAAGAAGGAAGAAGGAAGAAGGAAAAGAGATATTTCTGTAAGGGCGGGTTTTGCCAGAAATATTTGTTAAAAAGTCAGGGGATTAATCAACCCGCCCTTCTTTTAGATAAGAATCAGTGCATCCGTTGTCAACACCTTGTCTTTTCTTCTCTTCTCTTCCTCCTTGTGGAACAGGCGGGACGCCTGTGTATTTTGATTCCTTCTAGCGCCTGTGTAGTTCTCTACTTCCTTCTAAGTTTTTCCCAAAAATGCGATTTTTCCTTAATATTTTTGAGAATTTTTGTCTATGATTTCAGATAGTAACACCGCTCAACCAGAGAAGCGTTCCCGCTCTCGGATAGAAAAATCCTTAGACCAAGGCTTTATCTGGCTGACTCGGGTTTTGGGAATCGGAGTTGGCGTAATTTTGCTGGTAATTGCGCTCACCGTTGCTTTCAGAGCTTTACCAGCGATTCAACAGTACGGTTTGGGCTTTCTGTTTAGCAGTGATTGGAATCCCGTTAAAGAAGAGTACGGTGCGCTGCCGATGATTTATGGGACGATCGTCAGTTCTGCGATCGCGCTCCTAATTGCAGTACCATTAGGAGTAGGGACTGCCATCTTTTTGAGCGAAGACTTTTTGCCGCTGCCAGTGCGTACAGCTTTAGTTTTTTTAGTAGAACTTTTAGCCGCCATTCCCAGCGTAGTGTATGGTTTGTGGGGAATTGCTGTATTGATCCCCATTATTACCAACATCGGAAAGTTTCTCAACGGTAACTTCGGATGGCTGCCGATTTTTAGCACAGCGCCAGTTGGCCCGGGAATGTTACCCGCCGGAGTAATTTTGGGGATTATGACTTTGCCCATTATTACTGCTATTTCCCGCGACTCTTTAGCCAGTCTCCCGCCCGACTTGCGACAAGCATCTCTGGGTTTGGGAGCAACTCGCTGGACAACAATCTTTAGAGTCCTCGTACCAGCGGCTTTTTCCGGCATTGTCGGCGGAATTATGCTCGGCTTGGGCCGCGCGATGGGAGAAACAATGGCTGCAACGCTGTTAATTGGTAATTCCAATCAGTTAAGTGCTTCTGTGCTAGCTCCTGCAAATACCATTGCTTCTCTGATGGCAAATCAATTTGCCGAAGCTTCTGGATTGCAAGTGGCTGCTCTCATGTACACCGGACTAATTCTGTTTATTATGACTCTGATTGTCAATGTTTTGGCAGAGTGGATTGTTTCTCGAGTCAGAGCTAAGTACAACTAGAAGTTTGCCACAATTTCCTACATAGTTTTAGTTTATGTCAAATCCCGTCCCCGACGAGAATTCTTTAGAACAAAAAATAGGTAGTTTGAAGAAGGTTAAAAATAGTCCGCAATCGCTGTTCAATCTAGCGATGACGGTACTAGCTGGAGCTTGTCTGGCTGTCACTCTGCTGCCTTTGTTCGCAGTGCTTTCCTATGTGACAGTACAAGGTTTTAATCGCCTGAATTTAGATTTATTTACCAAACTACCACCCGCACCCGGACTGTCGGGAGGTGGTATCGCCAATGCAATTGTTGGTACGTTAATGACCGTAGGAATAGCTTCTCTAATTGCTGTGCCTTTTGGTGTATTAGCCGCCGTTTATTTGTCGGAGTTCAGCAGCGGCAACATTGCTCGCTGGGTGCGCTTTGCGACTAACGTCCTCAGCGGCGTGCCTTCGATTATTGCCGGGGTATTTGCCTACGGTTTGTTCGTGGTAAATATGGGAGGTTTTTCGGCAATTGCCGGGGGCGCGGCGCTTGCTGTGCTGATGTTACCGACGATTGTGCGGACTACTGACGAAGCTCTACAAATCGTCCCGCAAGATATCAGATGGGCGTCGGTGGGCGTGGGTGCTTCTAATTATCAAACGGTGTTACAGGTGGTTTTGCCTGCGGCAATTCCGGCTATTTTAACTGGTGTGACGCTGGCAATTGCTCGCGCTGCTGGAGAAACTGCTCCTTTGATTTTCACGGCGCTGAATTCGCCTTTTTGGCCGGCGGGATTTGATAAGCCAACTCCGAGTCTTTCGGTTTTGGTGTACAACTTTGCAACTGTTCCTTTTAAGGCACAGAAAGAGTTGGCTTGGGCGGCATCTTTGATTTTGGTGTTGATGGTTTTGCTGACGAGTATTCTTTCTCGCTGGGCTACTCGCCAAAAAGTTTATTAATCAGTTGACAATTGACAGTTGAGAGTTGACAGTTGTTATTGGTCAGTTGTTATTGGTCAGTTGTCATTGGTCATTTGTAATTGGTCATTTGTAAAACTCGATTGGAGTATTAACTGTATGATGGATTTGGATAAGCAAACGGAAACTGTTTTACGGACTGAAAATATCAATATCTTTTACGGCGGTTTTCACGCTGTTAAAAATGTTTGTATCGAGATTCCTAAAAATCGCATTACTGCTTTGATTGGGCCTTCTGGCTGCGGCAAAAGTACAATTTTGCGATGTTTTAACCGCCTCAATGATTTGGTTAATGGGTTTCGTTTAGAGGGCCGGATTGATTATCATGGTCAAAATCTTTATGATCCTGATATTGATGCTGTGGAGGTGCGCCGCAAGATTGGGATGGTGTTTCAAAAGCCGAATCCTTTCCCGAAGTCGATTTATGACAATATTGCTTACGGTGCGAGGGTGAATAATTACAAGGGGGATATGGATGAGTTGGTGGAAACATCCCTCCGCCAAGCTTATTTGTGGGATGAGGTGAAGGATAAGTTGAAGCAAAGCGGTTTTTCGCTTTCGGGCGGCCAGCAGCAGCGTTTGTGTATTGCTAGGGCGATCGCCATTAATCCTGATGTAGTATTAATGGATGAACCTTGCGCTTCCCTTGACCCGATTTCGACGATTAAGATTGAGGAGTTGATGCGGGAACTCAAGGAGAAGTATACCATCGTGATTGTGACTCACAATATGCAGCAGGCTTCTCGGGTTTCTGACTTGACTGCTTTTTTCAATGCGAAACTTTCTGATGATGGGAAGCGGTTTGGCTATCTTGTGGAGTGTGACAGGACTGAGGTGATTTTCCAAAATCCGAAGGAAGAGTCTACTATGGATTATGTCAGCGGCCGTTTTGGTTGATTTGCGGAATGTTGAAACAATCGCGCTACACAAACGACGACAATCAAATTGGTTCGTAGTGAGGACTTTAGTCCGCATAAATCAGAGGACTAAAGTCCTCACTATCAATTATCTTTATCGCGAGTAATTGACTGGACTTAATATAACTCAAGAATCCCGATTTCTCAAAGAAACCGGGATTCTAGGTTTTATGTTTAATAGCTCGCTCGCACTTTTTGCACATACAAGCCGCTGATTTTGTGGAAGAAGTTCTCGAAGAGTTCACATTTTCTTCATCCAATACTTTAACAAGTTTTCTTTGACCATATTTTGCCGCATCACTTCGAGCAAGTATTCCTGAGCTTGGTCTTGGCTTAAGCTCTTAACTTGTTCGCGCAGCACTTGTAATTTAAACTGCTGTTCCATGCTGAGGCTGGTTGTAGGCATATCCATAATTCGCTCCTCCAGTTTGCTGAGATCGATGCGAGATAGATCGAAATGACGTTTCGCAGGATTTGTTGTGTCTCCTACATTGTAAACTATCATAACATTGTCTTGACAATATGTCCAAAGTAGACATTTTGAGACTAATTTGTGTCGCAAAAGTACATCTAAGTGGGGGGAGCTTTATCATAAAACAGGGTAAAAACCGGGAAGCCTAAGCCAAAGGAGTTATTTTGTATGGATGCAATGGAGTTTTTTCAGAGTAGTGCTGGAGAATGGCGATCGCAGCGCAGCACTCACCACCTCGCTTTCCGCCAAGCGGAGATTGGGGATTCAAATATTCAGGTAACGGCGCTAGGTGCGGATGACGCGAGAGTGGCCGAGATTTGCCAGATGCACGAAGTCGATCCAAGTCGGGCTGCTGGGGGGGCTTTTGTGACTTGGCACGGCACTATGGCGTGGGATAAGGATGATGAGAATCATAAGGGCTCTACTGTGTTCGCGATCGTCCCAGATCGTGAGAATCCGCGGCAGGGTTTGATGTTGCGGGAACGGGGCTATGCGGAAATTGTGCCGGTGGCTGGCCGTTTTGAGATGGATGATGAGGATGCGCTGCTGCTGATTACGGAATACGAGACGATGAGTTCGATCGAGCGTTTTTGGTTTGCCAATCCGAACGTGCGAATGCGGACGAGTGCGGTAAAGCGCTTTGGCGGTTTCAGCACTTCGACTTTTTGCACCGAAGTTCGCGTGGAACCAGACTCGGATGCAGCGGCCCCGGCTGCGGAGAAGGAGCCGGTTGCTAGCGAGTTTTACTCGGCCCTAGGCTGGTAATTTTTCAGCTTTCAGGCTAGCAAGCTCGTTCCCAGGCAGAGCCTGGGAATGCTCTTGTGGAGGCTCTGCCTCCCGTTTTACGAGGCATAGCATCGGTTATCGGCCCGTTCCCAGGCTCTGCCTGGGAACTAGCGTTATTGCTGCATCAGTGGCTTCTTCCTTCTTCGTTCTTCCCTCTTCCTGATGACGTTGGATGTTCGATCGGGGGGACAGCACTAATGACTGATGACTGATGACTAATGACTAATGACTAATGACTTCTTGCCTCTTCCCTCTTCCTGATGACGTTGGACGTTCGATCGGGGGGACAGCACTAATGACTGATGACTAATGACTAATGACTAATGACTTCTTCCTTCTTCCCTCTTCCTTCAAAGTCAACAAATATTACAGATTGTTGCAAAAATTCAGGAAAATCAGATTTAGACTGCGAGAATCCCCTAATCTGTATGTTGGCTAGTTGTAGCATTACGCTGGCCGATAGCGGTGTCAGCTATTTCTGAAATTTGAGATAACGGAGATTATAACGTGGCGCTTCCTTTGTTAAACTACGCTCCTAAGAGCCAAAACCAGCGCGTCGCTGGTTATGAAGTAGGGGGCGATGAGCAGCCCAGAGTTTTCACAACCGAAAATGTGCTCTCGTCTGGAGACATGGAAAATTTGATTTGGGCTGCATATCGCCAGATTTACAGCGAACACCAAATCCTCAAGAGCAACCGCCAAAAGTCTTTGGAGTCGCAACTCAAGTTCGGCCAAATTACGGTGCGGGATTTTATTCGCGGTTTGGCGACTTCGGCTCCTTTCCTAGAGCGGAATTACCAAACTAACAGCAACTACCGATTTGTGGAAATGTGCGTGCAGCGCGTTTTGGGTCGGGATGTGTATAGCGATCGCGAAAAGATTGCTTGGTCGATCGTGGTAGCAAATAAGGGGCCTCAAGGCTTTATTGACGAGTTGGTCAATAGCGATGAGTACCTGGGCAAGTTCGGATACGATACAGTACCTTACCAACAGCGCCGGGTGTTGCCTCAGCGAGTTGGAGGAGAAACTCCTTTCAACTTGAAAACGCCTCGCTACGGTGAGTACCACCGCTCGCAGCTTGGCTTCCCGCAAATCATCTGGCAGACAAGCGTTCGCCGTTTTGTTCCTCAAGAGCAGCAAGCGAAGGCTGGCGATCCGTCGAACTATTTGGGTATGGCGCGCAATATGCCTCTGCCTGCTACTCCCCCGCAGCGCGTGCCTCTGGCTAATATCAATATTGCCACGATGGTTCCTCGCCGTTAATTGATACTGCTTGGTGCGATTATTTGTGTCGCGCTATGGATTTAATCGATCGGCTTTTAGGCTGAGAGAGTTTTGAGTCTTGAGTTTTGAGGTTTGAGTTTTTTTACTAAACTTGGAATCCAAAACTCAGGACTCTTGATTTTTTGTCAGTAGTCAGTAGTTAGTAGTTAGTAGTCAGTAGTCAGTAGTCAGTAGTTAGTAGTCAGTAGTCAGTAGTTAGTAGTTAGTAGTCAGTAGTCAGTAGTTATCAATTCCCAATTTTAATTCTTCATACCCAGTTACCAGAAAGAATTGGTTTAAAGCCTCTCCCTGATCGGGAGAAATTAAAAGCAGACGATTCATTAATCCAATCCTCTTACTTCCAGGTAGAGGTCGCTGTCAACAGTCAACTGTCAACAGTCAAATGTGAGCTCGCAGGCGCAATATTTTTAACAGAGTGTTGAATTGATCGGGCAAAGGTGCGATCGCCTCAATCAACTCTCCGGTTAAGGGATGCTGCAATTGTAGCCGCCATGCGTGGAGGGCTTGTCCGGTTAAATTTACGCCGATGGAACGGTTGCAACTGTACATCGGGTCGCCGATAATGGGATGTTTGATTTCGGCTGTGTGGACGCGAATTTGATGGGTGCGGCCTGTTTCTAATTGATAGTGGATTAGGCAATAGTTGCCGATTCTTTCTTTGATTGTCCAGTGAGTAACTGAGGGGCGGCCACCTTTCTCTTCTGATACTACTGCCATTTTTTTGCGGTCTGTGGGATGTCGGCCGATGGGTAGGTCTATGGTGCCTTTTTCGGCGTTAGGAACTCCGTAAACTACGCCTAAATATTCGCGGCGGGCGGTTTTGGTTTTGAGTTGGGCTTGCAGGTTTTGGTGGGCAATGTCGGTTTTGGCGATCGCGATCGCACCTGTTGTATCTTTGTCTAATCTGTGGACGATTCCGGGCCGTTGAACTCCGCCGATTTCTGCTAGGGGACAGTGGGCTAACAGGGCGTTGACTAATGTGCCGTCTTGATGTCCGGCGGCTGGGTGGACGACTAATCCGGCTGGTTTGTTGATGATAATTAGGCTGTCGTCTTCGTAGAGAATGTCGAGGGGAATTGCTTGGGGTTCTAATTTTGTGGGCTGGGCTTCGGGTAAAGTGAGGTGGATGCGATCGCCCGTTTTGACTGAGATTTTTTTCGAGGTGCAGGTTTGGTCGTTGACTTTAACGTGGCCTTGTGATATGAGGGTTTGCACGCGCGATCGGGATAAGTCTGGTATCTGGTTTGACAGCCAAATATCTAATCGTTGAGTGACATTACTCTGGTTAAATTCCTCTGTATTTTCTACTATGTACATTTGTTTGGTATCTATTTCTAGCATTTTTTTAGTTATGATGGTAAATTATTATATAATAATAACTTAATATATTATAGCCTTTCTCAGAAAGATGAGGTACTATCCGGCATAGGGCATGGGCCAAACAGGGCATAGGGCATACCTCACTTTTTTGATAACCGCTATAGTACGTTTAAATCATTTTTTTTTTCGATTTTTTGATGGCGACTTTAGCTGCGACGAGTGCCAAGAAACCGGGTTTTTGCCAAAACACTTCGTGACAGCGCAGAAACCCCGAAAAACCCGGTTTCTTTGAATATAATTATAACTTAAATCCAGTCGCACAAAACATGACAGAAAACTTCCTACGCATTAATCATACAGGCGATTTCATCCAACTATCCTGGCAGCGCGGCCGCGCAGCACCCCGAAACGCGCCTCCCGTCACCTTTGCACATCCCTTTGACAGCAAAGTATTAGCCGATTTTCGCTGGTATCTCGAAGAATATCTGCGCTTTCCCTACGGACTAGAGCCGGAAAATGCTAAAAAAATTGAACAGCAGTTGCAAACTTGGGGGCAGCAGCTATTTGACTTAGTATTTCGCAGCAGCGACAAAGCGCGGGAGTTTTTTCAGGAAGCGACGCGAGACGGATTGGATAGGTGCGAAATTAGCATTGTTGCTGACGAACCCGCCGTACTCAATTTGCCCTGGGAATTGCTGTTTTCCCCAGATTATCAATTTCTCGCGCCCTTGCTGGCGGGGATGTATCGCAGTCTTAGCAACTATGCTGTTCGGGCAGAATTGGGTACAATGTCTGACGAACAATTAAATATTTTACTGGTAATTGCTCGACCCTACGGAGAGCGCGATATTAATTTTCAAACCATCGCCCGCCCGATGTTAGAGGCGCTTAAACCTATTCAAAGACAGGTGAATCTTACCGTATTGCGTCCGCCCAGTTTAAAGCAGTTTGAAGCAGAACTTAACGCCCGCAAAGGTTTTTATCATATCGTTCATTTTGACGGACACGGGGACTTTCAAGCTGATAGCAAAACCGTTCAAACTCAATATGGAAATTTGGGAGAAGGCGTTTTAGTCTTTGAAGATATTGATGGCAATCCGGAAATAGTTACTGCTAGGGAAATTGCCCAATATTTGACAGATTGCCGCGTGCCGATTTTTATTCTTAATGCTTGCAAGTCGGGACAAGCTGGGGAAGAAGCCTTTTCTTCCGTCGCGGGACAGTTGGTGAAATTGGGTGCAAAAGGCGTTGTCGCTATGGCTTATTCCGTCTACGCGGCAGGCGCGAAACATTTCATGGGACGGCTTTATGGGCAATTGGCGCGGGGAGAAGACATTGCCTCTGCTGTGGCTGCGGGGCGCAAATCTATGTCGATAGATAAACAGCGCCCCAGTCCCAAAGGGATGTTACCGCTGCAAGATTGGCTGGTGCCGGTGCTGTATCAGCAGGAACCCTACACGCCTTTTCAGCCCAAAGTTGTAACTCCCAGTTTTGACGATTTGATGGGGGAAACAGATAATTCATCTGTGATTGATTCGGCGTTACTGGTTGATTTGCCAGATGTTAGTGCCTATGGTTTTATTGGGCGAGATTACGATATTTTGTGCTTGGAAAGAGCTTTTCGCCAAAATCATGTCGTGCTGTTGCAGGGAATGGGCGGCGTAGGTAAAACTGAGTTGGTAGGAGGGTTTGCGCGGTGGTTGGCTGATACTCAGGGGCGCACTGGAGGGGTTTTCTTCACTTCCTTTGAACGCGGTGCGGGGTTGAGTCAGGTAGTCAATCAAATTGGCAGGAAACTGGGCGGTGAAAAGTTCGCGTCACTGTCGCCAGAAAGACAGCAAGCGGTGGTGCGACAACATTTGCAAACTAATTGTTGTTTGTTGATTTGGGATAATTTTGAACCGGTGAATGGGTTTCCCCAGGGAAATCAGCCACTTTTATCGGCTGGGGAAAGAGCAAGCTTGCAGCAATTTCTCAAGGATTTGCGCGGGGGGAATTCTTGGGTGTTGATTACCAGTCGGCGCGAAGAAAATTGGTTGGATTGCGGTTACGCGCTACGGGAGTTAAAGGGATTGGTAAAGCCGGATGCGGAAGAGTTGGCGGCGGAGATTCTGCGGGAAGCGGGGGTTGACAGGGCGAAATTGCCTGCTGAATATCTGGAGTTGCTGAAACTGTTGGGCGGACATCCGCTGTCGCTGAGGGTGGTGTTGCGGCATTTGAAGACGCAAACTCCGGTGCAGTTGATTGAGGCGCTGCGGCAGGGATTGGATACTTTCAAGGGTGCTGAGGAGGAAGGGAGAGAGAAATCTCTAACGGTGTCGCTGGATTATTCGTTTGCCAATTTGTCGGAACGGGCGCGGCAGCATTTGCCGTTTTTAGGGCTATTTTCCGATCGAGTGGGTGCAGATTTGCTCCATGCTTTTTCTCGAAACCCTGATAGTGATTGGGGACAAGCATATCGGACGGTGTTTGGAGAAAACTTGCAGAAACCTGATTGGATGGTATTGCTCAACGAAGCCGCCGCCGCAGGAATTCTGGAAGATTTGGGGTCAAGTATCTACAAAATTCATCCGGCACTGCCTTGGTATTTGCGACAAAAATTAGACAAAATGGGTTCCTCAGAGGTAATCAGTAACCTGGAAAAAAAGCTGCGGGTTTTCTACGCAATGTTGGCGCATAAATACCGTAAGGAACTAATCAGCAATGCGGAATTGGCAACCTTTGTACTGCGAGTTGAAGAACCGAACCTATTGCAGCATTTACGACTGGCAGAAAAGCAGGAAGAATGGGCTCACGCTCAAGCAATTCTGCAAGCATTGGGCGAGGTATATAAGCGGTGGGGGCGCAAATCGGAATTTAAGTCGCTGCGAGAACGGGCGCTGAACCAAATTGGCTTCCACTTGGCACAAGCCAAGGCAAAGGGGCAAGATGTCTTTAATTTCTGGATGTATCTGCGGGGAGAAGATGCAAATGAAGCTCTGCAAAGTGCTGACTTGGAAGCAGCAAGAGCCATTAATCAAGAAATTATGGATGAATTGACAGCCTTAAATGACCCCTCCGTGAATGGCAGTATTGGTGTTGCTTATCACCAACTAGGAATCGTAGCCCAAGAGCAACGACGGTTTGAGAAGGCGATCGCTTTTTTCAACAAAGCTCTCCAAATTTTTGAAGACGCGGAGGATTTTTACAACGCTGCTAGAGGCTATCACAATCTAGGAAGGGTAGCCGAAGAGCAACGTCGGTTTGACGATGCGATCGCATTTTACAATAAAGCTCTCCAAATTTTTGAAGATGATGGGGATTGTTATAATGCTGCTAATCAATATCACCAACTGGGTAATATAGCTGATTTGCAACGGCGCTTTGAAGATGCGATCTTTTTTTACCGCAAAGCTCTCCAAATTAGAGAAGAGGCGGGGGATTTTTACTCCGCTGCTGGCGACTATCATAATCTAGGAATTATAGCCCAAAAGCAACGGCGCTTTGAAGATGCGATCTCTTTTTACCACCAAGCTCTCCAAATTAGAGAAGACGCGGGGGATTTCTACAAAGCTGCTGAGGACTATCACCAACTGGGAATGGTAGCCGAAGAGCAACGGCGTTTTGAGGAGGCAATCGCTTTTTATAACAAAGCTCTCGAATTTCGAGAAGATGTGGAAGATTTTCACATGGCGGCTACGGACTATCACCATCTAGGAAGGATAGCCGAAAAGCAACGACGCTTTGAAGATGCGATCTCTTTTTACCAGCAAGCTCTCCAAATTTATAAAGATGTGGGGAATTTCTACAAAGCAGCTAAGGAGTATCACCATCTAGGAAGAGTAGCCCAAGAGCAACGGCAGTTTGACGATGCGATCGCTTTTTACCAAAAAGCTCTCCAAATTCATGAAAATGCGGGGGATTTCTATAGTTCTGCTAGGGAGTATCACCAACTAGGAATGGTAGCGCAAGAGCAACGGTGGTTTGACGATGCGATCGCATTTTACAACAAATCTCTCCAAATTTATGAAGATGTGGGGGATTTTTACTCCGCTGCTAGCGACTATCACCAACTAGGAATCGTAGCCCAACTGCAACAGCGGTTTGACGATGCGATCGCATTTTACAACAAAGCTCTCCAAATTTATGAAGATGAGGGGGATTTTTACTCCGCTGCTAGTGACTATCACCAACTAGGAATGGTAGCCGAAGAGCAACGGCGGTTTGATGAGGCCATTAATTTTTACCACAAAGCTCTCCAAATTAAAGAAAGCGCAGGGGATTTTCACATGGCTGGCAGCGACTATCACCATCTGGGAATAGTAGCCCAAAAGCAACGGCAATTTGACGATGCGATCTCTTATTACCGTAAAGCTCTCCAAATTTATCAAGATGCGGGGGATTTTTACAGGGCTGCTGACGACTATTACCAATTAGGAACAGTAGCCCAAGAGCAAGGAGAGTTTGAGACTGCTGTTACCTATTTCCAAAAAGCATTTGAAGGATTCAGTGCCACAAATGCTTGGCGCAAAGCATCCTCAACCCTAACTTTCTGGGGCAGAACTCTGGAAGCCCAATCAAATTCGACTGAAGCCGCGAAAATTTACCTCCGCGCCTTAGCCATTGACAAGGAGCATAATCAAGAGTGGGTTGAGTCCGATATCGCAGATTTAGGGCGAATGCTCAAGCAGTTGGGAGACAGTCAGTTTAAGATAATTTGGCGAGAGTTTACGGGTGATGAGTGTCCCGAAGAGCGGTTTTCAGCTATTCACAAAGCCAGTGAAACAGAGGAGGTGGGAACAGATTAATTGCGACATAACTTACGCACGGGGCCCAGAAACCGGGTTTTTACGAAAATACTTAGTTGCGACACGCAGATTCGCTGAAAAACCCGGTTTCTTTCGTCGGAGTGCGTAATTCCTGACTGGTATAATATCATTACCATCAAAATTGTTTAACTAACTTACCCGCGCAATCATATGGAACCAATACTAACTCACGCCGAAATGAATGAAAAGCGCATGATGTTGCAAGATTACGCTCCCGCCCAAGCAGCTTTGGCGATACTAGAAAAACATAATGGCAGACTTGACATGAGTTTTGATGAATTGTGGGCTGAAAACAACAATGATGAATCCTTTACACAGCCAAAAAATGGCAAATCTCTATGGCAAGTCACCCTAAAAACTCTCCGCGCCGAACTCTGCGGCAATGATGGTTTGCGGGCCCAATTCAAAGACTACACGAAAAACCCTGGGAGTACGCCTTTACTTACGGGATTAATTGTTGCTGTTGTCGGCTTGGGGGCTTCTTCTGGAATCCCGATCGATCCTAGTATTGCTACTATTGTGGTTCTGTATCTTCTCAAAATTGGTCTGAATATTTTTTGCGAGTACACTGAGCCGGTGAGTTAGAATTTAGGCGCGATTATCTCGTGGATGATTCGGCGATTGAAATCGCTTCTTGTCATTCTTAGTCCGCCGACGCGGACTAAGAATGACATACTTATGTATTTTTATACTCATCTACTTACAATTATCGCAGTGGCCGCACCGCATAGATTTAGATTCCTTGGTAAAACCAAAAGCTTGTAGCAAAAATTGCCACCTACACTGGCGATGTTTGAGATATTGTGCCATTTCTGCGGCGGCGGTAAAGTTTTGTTTGCCAACTTTTTGCTGTGCGGATTTGTCGATCGCATAATTGAAAGGATCTTGCCATGTCAACTGTCCGCTGCTGTGTAAGATGGAAAGGGCGATCGCGCTTTCGGGAAATTCCCGCGACACAGCATCTACATCGCCTTTAACTGGCAGTTGTTTGGCCAACTGCTGCGCTTCTCGGTATTGCGATCGTAATTTATCTTCAAAAAATTGTGCTCTTTGTTTGTCATCGGGATAAAGCAAACCCGTCGGTTCACTAATCAACGTCAGGGCGATCGCCGATTTGCCGTCGCGTCCGCCTCTCCCAATTTCCTGAATGTATTCCGATAATAGCAAAGGTGATTGAAAGTGAACAACCCACCGCACATCCGGCTTATTAATTCCCATCCCGAAAGCACAGGTACAAATCACAAATTTAAGCTCATTATTCAGCCAAGCTGTTTCTATTTTTCGGCGCGATTCTGGACTCAAACCTGCATGATAGGCTGCGGTTTTATAACCTGCATCTTCCAGCAAATCTGCTAAATTTTCGCTATCTTTTCTCGTGCGGACATAGACTAAACCTGCTTCTTTTGGTCGAGCTTTGATAAAATTTAATAACTGCTGCTTGCGTCCCCTCGGTGTCCAGACTGTCTGCACTTGTAGGTGCAGGTTAGAACGGTAGGGACTTAGCAGAAATGCTTCGGGCTTGTGCAGTTGCAAGACATTTTTGATTGTCTGCTGTGCTTCCGGGTTGGCGGTAGCGGTAAAAGCTGCGATCGCAATTTTAGTTCCTTCCGGCTTAGATTTCAACAAAGCCGATCGCACTGCACCCAAACGGCGGTAAGCTGGTCGAAAGGTATCGCCCCACTGGACTAAACAATGAGCTTCATCTAATATTAAACCATTGATTTGGATGTGTGGCTGACTGATAATTTCCCAAACAGGTTTGCTGAGTAATGTTTCGGGAGAAAGGTACAGCAATCTCAACTTATTTTGTTGCAGCAATTGCAAAGTTTGGCGGCGCTGCTGTGCGGGCATTTGACTGTGGAGGAGGGAAGCGGGCAAATTGCGATCGCGCAATTCTTGCACTTGATTTTCCATTAGTGCGACTAACGGCGAAACCACCAAAGTTAAGCCTGTTTGTAACAATGCTGGCAGTTGAAAGCAGATTGATTTGCCGCCACCAGTTGGCATAATTATGATTGTATCTTTTCCGGCCAACAAACTGCTAACGATTTCTCCTTGGGGGGTTCGGAAGTCGTCGTATCCCCAGATTTGTTTAAAGGTGGCGCGGGCTTGACTTAATGATGTTGGTTCTGGTTGATATTTCATTTGGTTTATTCCCAAATTAGACTCGAACTTTTGTAGTTTGTAGGGTGTGCACTGCGCACCAGTTGACTTAGACACCCAACGCGCCAACATTGGTTGACTAGCCCGTGCTTTTCGGCGCATCCTACAAGATCAGCCGGTGCGCAATGCGCACCCTACCAACTGATGTACTGATCTGTGTTTAGCAAAGATTTTATAACTGACGCACCCTACAATAACTTCAGAGTATGCAAATATCGAGCAGAATTAGTGTTAATTTAATAACAGTTAATAATTTTACTCGAATTTGAATTATGAACGCAAGCACGTTAAGCGAAGTTTTCAGCTATCAGCAAAAAACTTGCGATCTTTCCGATACAGCGGGCGCGGTAGCAGCGTTACATGAAGATGGTTTTGCGCTGATTCCCGGTGTGCTCGGCGAGTCGGAAATGGTGGCGGCGCGGGAAGCACTCGATCGCCTGCAACCCTTCGGACTCGATGGTAGCAGTTGGAGTGAATTGAACAAACATTTTAAATGCGTGTTTAATCGCGATCGCCTGTGGCTTTCATATATCGATCGACCTGGTACCATTGAATTGGCAGAAGCCTTGATGGGCAGCGATTGCCACATTATCGGCATGACTGCATGGAAAAGTGGGCCCGGTTACGATGGTTGGCGCGTCCACGTCGATCAGGTGTTTGTACCCTTGCCCGAAAGCGTGTTTGCAGATCACACTTTTCAACTGCCAGTATGGATTTGTACAGCCCATTTCTATCTCAGCGACATCACAGAAGACCTCTGTCCTACCTATATTATTCCTGGTAGTCACAAATCGGGTAGAAAACCCGATCGCGGCGAAGAAACTTGGAATGGACACTCGTTAGAACCAGTTGTCTGCAAAGCAGGAGATGTGCTGTTTTTCCGCAGTGAAATTTGGCACTCTGGCGGCAGAAATACCACCGTCGATGGTAGTCGCTATATGCTGCAAGTGCATTATTCCCACCGCAATATCGCGCAGAAATTTTCGCCTTGGCCGTGGCAATTCAACCCCGAAATTCTCGCTACCGCTACAGAACGGCAACTGCGGCTTTTAGGCAAGCATCCTGAGTCAAATTACGGTTGAAATATCTTATGAATTTTAGACCCCAAGTGTATTATTCATGCCCTCGCTATTCTTGAAACTACCTACGTTCTGAATCGTTAATCTGCCTAGGATCTGTGGTTGACCTATCAATCAAAGATTGAGGGAATGCAAGTCTATTTGAGATTTTGACTTTTGGATGTGAGACGATCGTCCATTCTAGAACTCTGCGAATCCCCGAATATCTCGATCCAAAATCCAAAATCCAAAATCTCAAATCGCCTAAGACTGAGCGTCTCGGCGGCCGAGCTCGTAGACGCCGCCGCCAATACAGGCGATCGTCCCCATAGATACCGCCCAACCAGTACCGAGAGAAAATTCTACGCCCCAATTGCACAATCCGCCCGCAATCAAAAAGGGCACAATGCTCAACAGCGAAGCATAAAAGGCATTTTGAGCTTCTCTGGCTTGGCGGGTTCTCTCAAACTCGGCTTCGGATGTGTAGAGGGATCTTTCGGCAAAATTCATCCAGCGGTTGAGTTGCAGGATTACCCATTCTGTGATGGGCGACAGGCCCCAGTACAGGGCTAAAGACCACAATGACGCACCGGCGATCGCAGTTGCGTCTATGGCAAAACTAAAAGGGAAAATTTCAGTAAGCATTGCTTATGTGTTTTATAAATTTGAGATTTCAGATTGCATCCAAAATCCCGTACTAAAGTATAGTGTCAAACAAAAGCTCGATCGAATTCAACCGCAGCAGGCATTCCGCTGGCAAATAATTTTCCGTTACCCGCAGCATTTAACCCGAAGCCTTGACACGAGTTGTGCATAGAGTAAAATACACGTTGGTTAACTGATTCGCTAGTGGGTAGAGCACGCGAGGCAATCTTGCAGCGAATTGGCACAACAGACAACGCAGATTCGCAAATACATTAAACTTTCAGGAGTTAAATAAATCGTGCAAGACTCTACGAGCCCTAGATCCGTAAAACGCTTTTTTCGCGCTAGACACATACTACTGTTAGTTCTTTCGATCGGTATCGTGGTGATCAGCCCTTATTTGCAGCAGCAGTTAGTCATGGCTCAGTCAGCTTTACCAAGCAGAGTCGCTACGGGTAATTTGTGGCAAGAAGCTTCTTTTCCCGTCGAAAGTTTTGAAGCCTACACTTCCCCCTTCGGCTCCCGCGGCGGGGATTTTCATTACGGTTTGGACATGGCAGCCCCGGAAGGTAGCTACATCCGCAATTGGTGGGGCGGGCAAATTGTGGAAGTTTGGGAAGATGGCCGCTGCGGTACTGGTATGGTAGTGCGATCGGGAGATTGGGAGCACATCTACTGTCACCTCAAAGGTAGGGTGCAAACAGCTAACGGCGGGCGTTATTATACCGATCGCGAAGGTGGTATGCAAATTTGGCAGGGTCAAACTGTGCCGGCTGGTGCGAGAATTGCCAGAGTGGGAATGACCGGCCGCACGACCGGCCCTCACCTGCATTGGGGATTGAAGTACGGCGGACGTTGGGTAGACCCGGCTTTGGTACTTCGCGAAATGTATTCCAATCAGTCTTAATTAGTCATTGGGCATTGGGCATTGGGCATTGGGCATTAGTAATTGGGCATTAGTCATTAGTTAGTAATCAGAGGGAAGAAGTATTACGCAATCCCCACCCTTACCAATGACTACTGACCAATGACTACTGACCAATGACTACTGACTACTGATGACTAATGACTACTGATGACTACTGACCAATGACTACTGACTACTGATGACTAATGACTACTGACTAATGACCAATGAATCTTTTTTTGTCAACTCGGCGTATCGATCGACAATTTTGCGGAATTCATCACCGTCGATCGTTTCTTCATCCAACAGCACTTCAACCAGCTTGTCTACCAAATGGCGGTTTTCGCGGATAATCCGGCGGGCTTCTTCGTAGCAGTGAATGGCGATTTCTCGGACTTGCCGATCGATCTTAATTGCCATTGCTTCAGAATAATCCGATCGCGAATTCCAGTCTCGGCCCAAAAACACCTCATTGTTCGGACTTTCCAAAGCCACAGGCCCCAAATCCGACATTCCGTAAAGCGTTACCATCTGCCTCGCTAGCTTGCTAACTTCTGTGATATCGCTGCTGGCACCGAGAGTTACTTCGGCATCGCCGTAAATTTCTGCCTCTGCCGCCCGTCCCCCCAAAGCTACTGTAATCCGGCTTAACAACCACGCCCGACTCCTCAAACCTTCGCTGTCGATCATTTCGTCATCGAGCACGTAGTTGGCAAAGCCTGCGATACCGCCGGAACGCGGAATGATCGTTACTTTTTCTAGCGTGTCGGTATTTTTGAGCATGATTGATACGAGGGCGTGTCCGATTTCGTGGTATGCTACAAGCCACTTTTTCTTGCTGTCGAGCAATGGGTTGAGCGTCAGCCCGATCGTGATTCGGTCGATCGCATCATTAACTTCTAAATTACTAATCGTGTCTTTGCGTCGCCTCGCGGTGAGAATAGCTGCTTCGTTGAGCAAGTTTGCCAAATCAGCGCCGGAAAAGCCGGGAGTGCGACGGGCAATCATGTCTAGGGCAACTTCGTCGTCGAGTTTTTTGTTGCGCGCGTGCACTTCCAAAATCCCTAAACGCCCTTTGTAGCTGGGCAAATCTACCGTTACTTGTCGATCGAACCTACCGGGCCGCAACAAGGCAGTATCAAGCACATCAGGGCGGTTCGTAGCAGCAATCACAATCACGCCGCTATTACCCTCAAAGCCGTCCATTTCTGTCAGCAACTGATTGAGAGTTTGTTCGCGTTCGTCATTTCCGCCACCAATACCAGCGCCGCGCTGCCTTCCTACCGCGTCTATTTCATCGATGAAGACGATGCAGGGCGCATTTTCTTTAGCTTTTTTGAACAAGTCGCGGACGCGGGAAGCGCCGACTCCGACGAACATTTCCACAAATTCGGAACCGGAGATGCTGAAGAATGGAACGGCTGCTTCCCCTGCGATGGCTTTTGCCAACATTGTTTTGCCTGTTCCCGGAGGCCCGATTAACAAAACTCCTCTAGGAATTTTGGCGCCGATGGCGTTGAAACGTTCGGGTTTTTTGAGGAAAGTTACAACTTCTTGCAGTTCTTCTTTGGCTTCTTCGATCCCTGCTACGTCGTCGAACATCACGCCGGTTTTGGCTTCCATTTGGAAACGGGCTCTGGATTTGCCGAAGTTCATGGCATTTCCTTGCGATTGGGTCGATCGACGCAGGATAGCCATCAACACTGCCAACACTGCAAAAATTACCAGCAAGTTTACTACTAAACTGACTGCTGCGGCGTTGTCGGCTGTTTGTTTGACTTCAAAGTCAATCTTTTTGGCACGGATTTGCGAGTAGAGTTCTCGGTTGTTGTAGTCGAAGAGAGTAACAATTTGGGCTTGATCGGTTTTTTGATCTTTTAGCTTAACTTTGGCAGTTCTTTGAATTTCGTCTATTTCGACTTTACTGACTTGTCCTTTTTCTATGTTGTCGATGAGTTGGCTGTAACTCATGGTGTTGTTTGGCGCGCTGTCGGCAAAAACCGGGGTCGAGAGCAATATTCCTTGAGAAATCACCAAACTACCCAGGATGCGCCAAATATTCCGTCCTGGAATTGATTTTTTCGGATTCTGCTGGCTCGATTTGTCTTTGTTTACAGCTAGATGTCCCAGCCATGCGTGTTTCCAAGAATTTTTCATATTGCTTTTTTGCCCAAGGTGGAAGACTGCCAAGATTGACCGCTTGTGGTTTGCTACGTTCATTTATTTTAACAAGATGCCGGGTGTTGAATCGGTTTATCAAGAATTTGGGTTTAAAACCCCGTCCTTCTAAGACGGCTTTAATTGTAACTTTTTATTACGCAATCACCTGTTTTGTGCTGAGTGAACTAGCATAAAAGTGGAGGTAAGACAATGCTAGTTTTTGAGTTCAAGGCTTACGGAAAATCAAGTCAGTTTCAAGCGGTAAACGAAGCTATTCGCACCAGCCAGTTTGTTCGTAATAGCTGTTTGCGCTATTGGATAGACAATCCTAAAAAGAACAAGTACGACTTGAATAAATACTGTGCTGTACTAGCGGCAACTTTTCCGTTTGCTGACGAACTCAACTCCCAGGCCAGACAAGCAAGTGCCGAACGTGCTTGGGCAGCTATCTCTCGATTCTACGAAAACTGTAAGAAAAAGATTCCCGGCAAAAAAGGATATCCACAATTTCAGAAAGACTGCCGTTCTGTTGAGTACAAATCGACTGGGTGGAAACTTGCTCCTGACAGAAAGTCGATAACTTTCACCGATAAAAAAGGGGTCGGCAAGCTCAAGCTCAAAGGTACACGCGACTTGCATTTTTACCAAATCAGCCAAATTAAACGGGTACGACTGGTAAAACGCGCCGACGGTATGTACGTCCAGTTTTGTATTGATGTTAATCGAAAGGAAAACACAAAACCAACGGGTAAAACCATCGGACTAGATGTTGGGCTAAAAGAATATTACACTGATTCAAACGGAGTCACGGTTGAAAACCCTAGGTTCTTGAGAAAAAGTGAACGTATCCTTAAGCTCCGTCAACGTCGGGTGTCTAGAAAGGTTAAAAGTTCAAAAAATAGAGGCAAAGCTCGACAGATTTTAGGCAAGCGCCATCTCAAAATAAGCAGGCAACGTAAAGACCATGCCGTAAAATTGGCAAGGTGCGTAGTTCAGTCAAACGACTTGATAGCTTACGAAGATTTGAGAATCAAAAATATGGTGCAGAATCATTGTCTTGCTAAGTCCATTAACGACGCATCTTGGTATCAGTTCCGTGTATGGCTTGAATATTTTGGAAAAGTATTTGAGCGCGTAACGGTTGCGGTGAATCCGCAATATACTAGCCAAGAATGCTCTAGCTGTGGCGAAATTGTCAAAAAAACGCTATCCACCAGAACTCACGCTTGTAAATGCGGGTGTCTAATGGATAGAGATTTCAATGCCGCTATGAATATCCTAGGTCGGGGGTTGGGTACGGTAGGGCATACCGGAACCTTTGCACTAGATGCAAATAACGCTTTGGGAGAATTGACCTCTACTGTGGTTGGAGAAATCCAATTAGGGCAAGTCGGCTCGTAGATCAAAGAATCCCCATGCCTTTGACTGCTGGGGAGTGTCAATGTTTTTAAGTCCTATGGTAAAGATAGTCGGCATTGGTGGAAGTTTGCGGGCTGGCTCCTACAGCCAGATAGCGCTGATGGTAGCAGCCGAGCGGGCGCAGGTACTGGGCGCGGAAGTTGAAATATTGGATTTGCGATCGCTCAATCTGCCATTCTGCGACGGCGAGAATGATTATCTCGATTACCCGGATGTGGAAAAGCTGCTGCATACGGTTAAACAAGCCGACAGTTTGATTTTGGCAACGCCGGAGTATCACGGTAGCGTCAGCGGTGTTCTCAAGAATGCCCTGGATTTGATGAGTTTCGAGCATTTGGACGGCAAAGTTGCAGGTTCTATCAGCGTGTTGGGAGGACAAGTTAACAGCAACGCGCTTAACGATTTGCGGGTGATTTTGAGATGGGTTCACGCTTGGGTGATTCCTGAACAAATTGCGATCGGACAAGCTTGGAAAGCTTTTAGTCCTGATGGTAAATTGTTGGATGATAAACTGTCTGAAAGGTTCGATGAATTTGCGAAAAGTTTGGTAGAAAATACGCAGAAATTGCGAGGAGTTTCTTAGTAGAAGGCTGGGAATTGGGAATTGGGAATTGGGAATTGAGAATTGGGAATTGGGAATTGGGAATTTGTAGTAACTAACCAATGACTAATGACTAATGACTAATGACTAATGACTAATGACCAATGACTAATGACTAATGACTAATGACTACTGACTACTGCCAACTGCCAACTGCCAACTGACTTCAAAATGGCATATCGATCATATCTCCGAAAGGATGCGGTACGTCGATCGGCATTCTTCCGGGTTTTGACTCATAGTTGTCAATCCAGTTTTTCGCCAATTCCAAAGCTTCCTCCTCAGTTTTGGCATTTTGGACGGCGACGTGGCGGTTGCCGCGGCCATCCCAAACCTCGACGTAGAATACTTTCTGGGATTGAATAATCCAACCTTTATAAGTGTCTGCTGGTTCCATAGTTAAAATCTTCATTCAGTTGACAGTTGACAGTTAATAGTGACCTCTACCTGGAAGTAAGAGGATTGGATTAATGAATAGTCCGCTTTTAATTTCTCCCTACAAGGATTCCGGCTTTCAACCATTTTTTTTTGGTAAAATAATCGGGTGAGGAGTTCCACTGGCGACCTAATTGTAAATATTGCCCCGTGTAAAATGAATTTTACGGGGGTTTATATAGTATTTTTGGAAAAAAGTCAGTTTTACGGTTAACCTCATGACTAGACTCCTGAAGCAATTATTTAACTGGAGAAATTATCTCCAACCAGCGGCGGTGGCGATCGCGATCGTCCTGATCGCATCCCAAATAGCGGTATTGCCGGCATTGGCGACGGGCGTGTACGAAATGCCATTGTTGTCAGCGGGCGATCGAACTTGGGTGTTTGACAAAGGCGACGTACTCAGCCGCAGCAGCGAAAGCAATATCAGCAGTGTGCTCGACACCCTAGAACAAAAAACAGGAAAACAAGTCCGGTTTGTCACCATTCACCGCTTAGACTACGGCGAAACGACTGCCACTTTCACCGACCAACTGTTTGAACAGTGGTTTCCCGCCAAAGAAGACCAGACTAATCAAATTTTACTCGCTCTCGACACTGTTACCAACAGCGCGGCAATTCGCACCGGGGAAGGGGTGAAGTCCCTGCTAAGCGACGAAATTGCCCAGAGTGTAGCTGGGGAAACCGTGCAAGTACCGCTGCGGGAAGGTAATAAATACAACGAGGCATTTGCCGAAGCTAGTTCACGGATTGCGACTGTGATGTCGGGTGAACCAGATCCGGGCCCGCCTGAAGTTGTTGATAACATTCAAGTTGAAGGCACATTTAAGAAAGCTGAAGAAACAGACCAAGGTAATGCCACAGTTATTGTGGTTGTGTTGTTGGTGTTGGCGACAGTGATTCCAATGGTGACTTATTTCTGGTATCAAGGTTTTTCTTAAACAGTTGACAGTTGACAGTTGACAGTTGACGCTTGGACTAATCTTGAACGTATTCTCGATCGCTCAACAACGCCATTTCTGCCCGCACAAATTCCCGTCCCAGATAAGCCGCGTGATCGAACATCGTCACCGGGCTGGGGCGGGTTTCTTCTAGGATTTTGACGCAAAGTTCTTTGGCGGTTCTGCCGCTAAAAAGTGTGGACTGGCTGCGTTCTACCTTGCCGCGGGCGGGGATGGGTTTGCCGGTTTCGGGATCGACAGCGAGGCCGCGATCGTCGATAATGTTGGTGAAGTGTTTGGCGCAAATTAGGCTGGTTTCGCGATCGATGTAAATGATGAAGTAGCCGCCCGGATCGAGGTCGATGTGGCGTTTGGAGAGGTTGTCATCGATGGCGGTGAGGTTTTCCAATGTTTGACTCATGGTTGGGGAAAGGCAGTAAATAATCGCTGTTGTTTGTTTTGCTATTTCTAGTTTAGTGGGCTGCGGCGCAAGTTTGGGAGTTTTTGGGCGATCGACATTCTAGGCGATATCTGTAGACACGGCAATGCCCTGTGCGGCGCGGGGTTTTTGTTTAAATGAGTATTATTAACCGCAGAGAGCGCAGAGAACGCAGAGTGAAACAAGAGAGAGAAACAAAATATGTTATTATTGGCGGAGTAACATTTTGCATTAAATTATAAATGAAATTTATAGATTTGTTTTCAGGAATAGGAGGTTTCAGACAAGGTTTTGAAAAAAATGGCTTTCAATGCGTTTTTTCCTGCGAAATCAACGCCAAATGCCGAGAAGTTTACACAGAAAATTTCGGCGAAGTGCCTTTTGCAGACATCAGTAACATCAAGCCCCCCGATTTAGAAGACTTTGATGTTTTAGTCGCCGGGTTTCCCTGTCAACCTTTTAGCATCTGCGGCAAAAAGCTAGGCTTTGAAGATACTAGAGGTACACTATTTTTCGAGATATGTAAAATCATCAAAATCAAACAACCTCAAGTTGTTGTTCTGGAAAATGTCAAGCACTTAATCCATCATGACAAAGGAAATACCTTAAAAGTAATTATTGCGAGTCTGGAAGATTTAGGATACAGCGTGAATTACAAAATGCTAAATGCTAAAGACTTTGGAATTCCTCAACATCGTGAAAGAATATTTATTATTGCAACTAAAGGTAAAGAATTCAATTTTTCTCGACTTAAAACCAAGTTTCCTCCAAAACTCAGGGAATTTCTAGACGAGACAGGGGATTTTGAAATATTGGACAAATCCGAGTATACTTTAATTGAGTCTCCGAGAAAGCAAGATTCGGGACTTTTGTTTGTAGGTTACAGAAATAAAGGTACTTGGAAAACTGGCGTAAGGCCCAATACAGAACATTTATCGAGAGTTCACAGACAGCCTAATCGCATTTATTCGGTAGATGGAGTGCATCCGACAATTCCTTCGCAAGAAACATCTGGCAGGTTTTTTATCTACATTCCTGAGCAAGATATGGTGAGAAAGTTGACGCTGAAGGAATGTTACCGTCTTATGGGTTTTCCTGAAGATTTCAAAAGTTATCCTAGTGCGGGGGAAAGTTACAAGCAAATTGGGAATTCTGTTTGTGTACCGGTGGTGGACGCTATCGCTAAAGAAATATTAAATCAAAATTTATTGTCAAATGAGCCAAATGAACCACAAAGAAAAACTGAAGAATATATACAGCTTGTCCTCTTCAATTGCTGATATCAAGGATATTCCTCAACAATACCTTCAATATATTTTACTAATTGGTGAGCAAGCATACAAACAAAAAGGAGTCTATACCGTCTTGGTTACTCTTCTAACTCACAAGTCCTTATTCCCTGAACAGGACATCAGAAAACATCAGAGTAGTATGCTGGGTGGTTTTTCTGGAAGAACTATTGATTATTCATCTATTACACCTACATTAAAAGAATTGGGACTTCCATCTATGGCTGAAAGCGGTTGGCTCACGAGGTCTTTAGAACAACCGCATCCCTACAATTTAGATTATAAGGGAAAAATCAGCAACAAGGCCGTAAAAAAAGCATTTTTGAGCATAATTGATTATGTTGAAAGGAGACCTGAACAGGCAAATGATGTGCTTAGATTAATTTTGAATAAAGTGATTGAAGTCAAAGCTAAAAATATTGTAAATCTAGCTAAATTAGTTAATCCTGAGACTCTAAATATACTGAGTATAGTTGATTGCTTGGAAGAGCATTTTTCAACTAAATATGGAGTTCGCGGTGGCTCAAAGCTGCCTGTTCTAGCTATCTATGCCACGTACAAGTCTCTCCTGGCAGAAGTGAAAAGATATGAAAATTGTATTTTAGCACCTTTAGGCAGTCACACAGCATCTGACTTGACTTCAAGAAGTTCAGGCGACATAGAAGTATTTGATGAACAAGGGCAAATCTGTGAAGCTATTGAAGTAAAGCTTGATCGGGAAATTGACTTAACAATTGTGCGAGTAGCTTATGAAAAAATTATCAGGTTTAATCCCAAAAGATACTATATACTTTCGTGTAAAGATATTAAAGCGTCGGAAATTCAGGAAATAAACAACATCATATCTCAAGTCAGAGCAGAACACGGCTGTCAAATAATAATCAATGGAGTAATTCCCACAATTAAATATTACTTAAGATTAATTTCATTAGAAACATTTATGAGTGATTACTCTAATCTGGTTAATCTTGATACAGAGTTGCAGCCTATTCACAAGCTAAAGTGGAACGAATTAATTGAGAAATTGGGTGTTGAATAGATGGGTGCGATCCACTTCACCTCCTATAAAATACCATATCTTACAATTTTCTCAGTTACGTTTGGGAATGTTGACATACAATTATAGACGGCCTTGCCAACAAAGGGTTAAACCATTCTAGCCAATGAACTAACGTTGATGAGGAAATGATATCTTCCGAGCTATACTCCTCACTCTTTTGATGATAAACGTAAGCTCGATCGTCGGCATTAGATGGGCAGAATAACCTGACTCTACAATCAGCATTTTTATTTTGCCAAGCAAGTCTGATACTACCTGCATCGTCTGTACTTGTTGATGCTTTAGGGAAATCATTGCCCAAAACATCATAGGCTTCTACAATCAATTTCATCGCTGTCTTAAAAGCATACTCAGTTGGTCTTAAAATTCCATATTCGTCGTCGTCTTCTAAATCTAAAAGTTCCAGAAGACGTTCAACTGTCACGCGGAAGTTTGATAATCCCTTCGTGCTACTGCTATCAGTAATCTGTTCGTTAGCTACAGTCATAATATATAAATTCCTTAATGCCGATCGCCAATTTCATCTTAACACAGGCTTTTACTGCGATATTTGCCGTCAAAACTGATATCATTGGCGATCGCGCGACGAGCGATATTTGTAGGGAAACGGCACTGCCGTCTCCTCTATATTCGGTAGGGATACGGTACTGCCGTGTCCCTACCGAAAACCGCCAGTAGGGACACGGCACTGCCGTGTACTCTATATTTGATTAAGCTGGAACTTGGACTTTTTCACTTCCCGAAAGCTCAAAGGCCGCGTGAATTGCCTTCAAAGCTGTGACACCCTGTGCTTCATCCACAACGCAGCTAATTTTAATCTCAGAAGTCGCAATCATTTGAATGTTGATTTTGTGCTGCGAAAGCGCTTCAAACATCTTAGCCGCAACTCCCGGATGCGCTACCATCCCGGAACCGACAACGCTAACTTTGGCGATTTCTGTATCGACTGCTACTTCGCCCCAGCCAAATTCAACTGCTGATTTTTCCAGGACTTCTTTAGCTGCTTCTGCGTCAATTTGTGCTACGGTAAATGCAATGTCGCGTGTTAATATGCCGTCGATATTGTGACACCGCTGCGATTGAATGATCGTGTCTACGCTAATATTTTCTTCGGCTAAAAGTCCGAACATTTTTGCTGCTACTCCTGGTCGATCGGGCAATTGGCGAATTGCCAGACGCGCTTGATTGATATCCAACGCCACGGCGCGCACTGCTGGCGGTTTTTGTGACGCACAACGCAGCCCGATCGGCGAATTGGCGACATCAAAGGCTTTGCAAAGTTCGGCAACTGCCCGATCGCACTCCGCAGCATCGATCGTACAACTAACCTTCACCTCGGAAGTCGAAATCATCTGAATGTTAATCCCCGCATCCGCCAAAGTATTAAACATCTGGGCCGCTACCCTCGGACGGCCGATCATTCCCGCACCCGCAATGCTAACTTTAGCTATGGGTCTTTCTTCTGCCCTCACTTCCGGTTCCCCAAATTCTGGGCGAGAATTCTTGCCGAGGGCGGGCACGATCGCATCTGCAACCGCGACAGCTTGATTCAGAGAATTTCGCCTCACCGTAAAGGCGATATCGTTAGTATTTCCCTCGTGAATTGACTGAATAATTAAGTCTACATCGAGGTTTTGCTGTGCGATCGCCCCAAACAACCGCGCAGCTACTCCAGGACGATCGGGCAAACGCAACAACGACACCCCCGCCTGATCCAAGTCAAACTCCACCGCATCGACCGCTTTTGCGAGCTCCAAGCCCTCCAAAGGCCGAGGCTGTGGGGGTGGGGACACTACTCGCGTGCCTGGGGCGTCACTCCAGCTAGAAAGCACCACCAGCGGCACGCCGTAATTCTTGGCAATTTCTACCGCCCGCGGATGCAGGACTTTTGCGCCCAAACTCGCCAATTCCAGCATTTCGTCGCAGGTGATCTCGTCCATCAGTTGCGCGTCGGCTACCAAGCGCGGATCTGTAGTCAGAATTCCGGGAACGTCGGTATAAATTTCGCATCTGTCGGCGCGCAAGGCTGCGGCGATGGCGACTGCTGTTGTGTCGGAACCGCCACGCCCCAAGGTAGTAATTTCTAATTCTCCGGCATCGGCGATACCTTGGAAACCGGCAACGACGACGACTTTACCGCTGTTTAACTGGCTTTCAAGCCGCGCCGGATCGATTCGCAAAATCCGGGCGCGGGTGTGGGCGGCTTCGGTGACAATGCCGACTTGGGCTCCGGTGAGGGAAATTGCGGGCTGTCCCATTTCCTGTAATGCCATGCTCAAAAGTGCGATCGACACTTGTTCCCCAGTGGAGAGCAACATATCCATTTCCCGTTTGTTGGGATTTGGGGAAATTTCTTTGGCGAGTTTCACTAAACCGTCGGTGGTTTTCCCCATTGCTGAAAGTACCACGACGAGGGAGTTTCCCAGCTTTACTGTTTTGACTACTCGTTGGGCTACTTCTAGAATGCGATCGACTGTACCAACCGAGGTTCCGCCATATTTCTGAACAATTAGTGCCATAGGATTTATACAAAAGTGATGCAATACTTACCAGTTAATATACGCAAATTCTGGATTATAACCGATGTCGATCTTGTTTTTGAGGGTGGTAGCTCCCAATCAAGAAACCGGGTTTTTTGCGAGATTGAGGGTTTGAATCGAATACCTTGGCCCAAAAACCCGGTTTCTCGTCACCGATGCGTCAGTCCAAAGAAACCGGGTTTTTGGGAGATTGAAGATTTTTGGCGCATATTTTGGCGAAAAAATCCGGTTTCTGGCCACCTATTAGCTGCCTTCTAACTCTCGCAAACGCGCTTCTAAAGCTTGAATTCGCAACTCAGCTTCTATGCGCCTTTGTCGTTCTCGTTCTGCGGCCAATTCGGCTTGATCGGCCCGTTCCTCCGCCGCTGGGATCAAATTCCCGGATGTCTCCCACCAGCGCAGCCAAGGCAGTTCTACGCCCTGATACACTCCTTGCCAAATACCTAATTCTACTCCTATTTGGGCGATCGGGTAATGTCCGCGATTATTTGGTGCGGCTAACTCGAAGCGGTCTTCGACTAAATGATAGACTTCAACTTGGGCTTTTTTAACTTCATAAATCCCGTAAAAAGCAGGGCGAATTATCCGCTCGTAAATCCAGAATTTGCCTTTGCGAGGAGTCGTATCTCTTTCTTCGCTGCCATCGCCGGACACAAATTCTAGTACAATCAGAGGTGGCATTAATTCCCGCCACATCACATAGGAACGGCGGAGATTTCCGTCAAGTGTTGGCGGCACGTCGGGCACGTAAAACCAATCGGGTGCTTCGGCTCCTTTTTCTGGCGGTTCCGGGGGTTGGGCTACTCGCCAGTAAATACCGGAATCTTGACCGATGCAGTATTGTCCGTCGGGATGAACTTGGTCTAAAATCGGTCTAATTGATGTTGTTAATAGGATGCTTTGAGGGTGTTCTTGAAAATTTTTCACAAAAGTACCGTCGGAGTCTGGTAATTGAGTGTGGTCTGGAAAGTCTGTTGCTAGAAAATCTGGTTTTTTGGTGACATTCATCTTGACCTCTTGAATGTTGAAAGATTATACTTATAGCAGTGGACATTGGACAGTTGACAGTTGCACAGTACGGGAATTCAACCATTTATGCTTTGACGGGTATCGTCTCTATTTATGAGGTTATTTATGTCATAACCGATATCGCGCTTGCTATATAATTGGTGGATTAGATATGGATAATGCTATTGTATCAGAGAAAACCGGGTGTTGCTATATGGGAGATTTTCAGGAAGATGAGTCAGTATAAGTTAATTATTTTCGATTTCGACGGTACCTTGGCAATTACTCACAAAGCTATTGTATATTGCTTTACCAAAACTTTTGAAATTTTCAATATTGATCCGCCTGCTGCTGAGACAATTCAAGCGACGATCGGGATAAATTTATCAAATAGTTTCAAAATCCTGCATCCGACGATCGAGGAAAGCGCAATTCCCCAATGGGTGGAAACTTACCGCTCTTTTTATCGGACAGAAGGTGAAAAGCAGCTCGATTTATTTCCGGGAACTAAGCAAGTTTTGCAGTTGGCGAGCAAGTCGGGATTGAGTATGGGTGTTTTTAGCAACAAGCACGTTAATTTTGTTAACTTATTTTTGGAAAAGTTGAGAATTCACGGTTATTTTGATTTAATTTTAGGTGATGACGGACAAATTATTCAAAAACCAAATCCGAGTGTTTTTCACTCGATTATTAAACCGCTGTTCCCGGATTTGGATAACAGTCAAGTTTTAATGGTTGGCGATTCGGCGGTTGATTTGTTGTTTGCGAAAAATGCTGGGATAGATGTTTGTTGGGCGGTTTACGGATATGGCGATCGCGCTGAGTGTCTCGCTTTAGAACCGACTTTTGCGATCGACAAAATTTCGGAACTTGCTGCGATAATTCAAAATTAATCTTGAGTCGGTTTGTTTCAGAAGAAGTTCAATTATTTTGTTAAATAAAATAATTACAGCACTTACCAGGTAATCTCAAAAATCTGGTTTAAACAGATTTCCTCTAAAAAGTTTTAGTTTTTTAGATAAAAACCGTTTAAAATTGCAAGTTCTGAATAAAAAAAATATTTAAAGATAGCCGGAGTTTTTTGGGTTCATTAGAAACAATTAGCGGCGCGAACCGGTAAGCGGCGCGAAGCCTGCCAAGTAAACCATACCAGAGATAGAGATATCCTAGCAACAACTATTATAAATTAGCAGGTAGGAGTCGTTTGAAGGCACAAAGCAGAAGGCTCAAAGCAGAAGAAAAGAAAAACGAGGGAGACTAGAGTTTTTCTAGGTATGATTTATGGCCCAAATTATGCATAATCGCCTTCTAACTTGTGGCTGCGGAAAACAGGGCAATTCTGTTGAACTTTGGGGTGCAGTCAGTCAGAACCGACAAGAAACTCAATCTATAAAAAACTCATGCAGATCGATAATATAAGTATTCCTTCTGAAACGCTATCGCCGACTCGCACTGGTGGGAATCCACCGAATTTAATAGAAGAAGTATGGAGGCTGTACGATCGCGCCCTGGCAGCTACTAGCAACGGCATCGCGATCGCGGACGCCCGACAGCCCGACAAACCAATAGTCTACTGCAACCCGGCTTTCGAGCGGATTACAGGCTACGATCGCAGCGAAATCATCGGGCACAACTGCCGCTTCCTGCAAGGCCCGGATACCGATCGCGCAGCAGTCGCTCAAATCCGCGTAGCCCTTCAAGAACAACACGATTGCAAAGTCGTTCTCAAAAACTACCGTAAAGACGGAACCCCCTTCTGGAACGAACTCACCATCTCGCCGGTGCGCGACAGCAGCGGGACTGTCACCCACTTCATCGGCGTCCAATCGGATATCAGCGATCGCAAGCAAGCAGAAGAAGCGCTGCAACAAGCCGAAGAAAAATACCGCAGCATCTTTGAAAACGCCACCGAAGGCATATTTCAAACCGCCCCAGACGGGCGCTACCTCAGCGCCAACCCCGCACTCGCCCGAATGTACGGCTACGATTCCCCGTCAGAACTGATCGCAAAATGTTCGGCAAAAAACCTTTACGCCGATCGCACCCGCCGCGCTGAATTCATCGCCGAAATCACCCGCGTCGCCTCCCTGAAAGAGTTTGAGTCCTGCGTCGGCCGCGCTGACGGCAGCACTACCTGGATCTCGGAAAACGTGCGCGAAGTCCGCGACAAAGCAGGCGAACTCCTTTACTACGAAGGAACTGTTGCCGAAATCGCCGATCGCAAAGCAGCCGAAGCAGCCCTGCGCGATCGAGAATACTGGCTGAAAACCGCGATCGATGCCGTGCCCGATGCCATCAACCTCACAGACGGCGAGGGGCGCTGGCTGATTGCTAACGACTGCGCCCTCAAACTTTTGGGCTGGGAAACCGCAGATTACCAAGGCAAAACAACTGCCGAACTCGCAGCAGCAGCCGATCCCAGAGTCAGAGACATCCTCCTAAGTTGGCAGGAAACCGACGAAACTACCTGGGAAGCAGGCACTCTTACCTCCAGCAGCCAAATTGTCCCCTTACCCACAGGCGGCAGCAATTTGTTTGAAGTGCGGAAAGTGCCGCTGTACAACCCCGACGGTTCCCGCAAAGGCATGGCAGTGGCGGGGCGGGACATCACCCAGCAAGTGGAAGCTGAAGCAGCTTTGCGCGAAAGCGAACAGCGGTTTCGGGCAATTTTTGAACGCGGTGCGATCGGCATGGCAGTCGCTACTCTCGAAGGTATGGCGATCGCCACTAATCCGGCATTTCAAGCTATGCTGGGGCGATCGGAAGCCGAACTGCGGGGGGTGGATATCGACTCCTGCGTGCACCCGGAAGACGCACAAGCTTCGCGCCAGTTGCGCCGGCAGTTGGCCCAGGGCGATCGCCAAGCTTACCAAATCGAGAAGCGCTATCTCCGCCCTGACGGTAGCATCAGGTGGGGACGCCTCACCGCCTCTGTCATCGACAACAGCCAGGGAATGCCACAGTTTATTCTGAAAATGGTGGAGGATATTACCGATCGCAAACAAGCCGAGTCAGCTTTATCGCAAAATGAGGCTAAGTGGCGATCGCTGATTCTCAACAGTTCCGACATCATTACTATTCTCGACGAGGGCGGTGGCATTGTTTACGAAAGCCCTTCTGTAGAAACAGTCTTGGACTACGAACCAGAGGAACTGATTGGTCGAATGGTTCTCGATTTCATTCACCCTGACGACCTTCCCTCGGTGATTTCCTATCTCCAACAATTGATCGCAAATCCCGGCGATCCCATCGCCGTAGAAGGTCGGTTCCGGCGCGTTGACGGTTCTTGGTGTTTTCTCGAAGGAGTCGGCATTAACCTGCTAGCAGACCCCGCTGTGAGGGGAATTGTGCTCAACTCCCGCGACATGACGGCGCGCAGGCAAGCAGAATACCGCCTCAGCAAAATCAACGAGTGTTTTTTGGGATTCACCACCGATGCTGCTGACAATATCCAACGCCTGACAACCTTAGCCGGCGAGCTTTTGGGCGGAAGCTGCGCCGTCTACAGCCACGTCGGTGGCGGGCTGCTGCGGGCGATCGCAACTTGGCAAACGCCGCCTGACTACCCGGAGGTCGATCGCGCCGAAGGACACATCTGCACCGATGTCTGCCACCAAGCCAGCGATCGGGCTGTGGCAATTCCTGACTTGCAGAACACGATCTACGGCCAAAGCGATCCCGCTGTCATCCGCTACGAACTCAAAAGCTATCTGGGACAAGCAGTGCGGCGCGGCGACGATTACGTCGGTTCGGTGTGCGTTATCTACACCGAACCGATCGCGGCCACAGAAGCCGACTGCAAGCTGATCGGAATTATTGCTGGGGCGATCGGAGTTGAGGAAGAACGGGCCGCTTCTGTTGCGCGCGATCGGCAAAAATCCCAGGAATTGCAAACAGCTTTGCACGAATTGCAACAAACTCAAATGCAGTTAGTCCAAACCGAAAAAATGTCTTCCCTCGGACAAGTCCTAGCAGGAATTGCCCACGAAATTAACAACCCAGTTGGCTTTGTCGCCGGCAACGTCTGCCACGTCCGCGGCTACGTCCTCGATTTGTTAGAAATCGTGCAGATGTATCGAGAAGAATGTCCAAATCCCCCAGCCAAAATTCAGAAAAAAGCCGAAGATATAGACTTAGAATTTCTCGCAGAAGACCTGCCGAAATTGCTCAACTCGATGCACACAGGATGCGATCGAATCGTAGAAATTATTCAAACTCTGCGTAATTTTTCGCGGGCGGACGAAGCGAAATTTAAGCCTGCCGACATTCATGAAGGTTTAGAAAGTACCTTGTTAATGTTGAACAGTAGGCTGAAAGCCAAGGCAAAATGGGAGGGTATTAAAGTAATCAAAGAATACGGAGAACTGCCGAAAATACCATGTCATCCCGGACAGCTAAATCAGGTATTTATGAATATATTGGCAAATGCGATCGATGCCTTGGAAGAAAGCAGCAGCCAAGCCAAAAACACCCCCAATTCAAGTGGTCTAACAATTACCATTAAAACTGAAACGATTGATGACAAGAGCATTTGCATTCGGATCAAAGACAACGGTCTGGGAATTCCCCAAGATAATATCGTGCGTTTATTTGACCCATTTTTTACCACAAAGCCCGTAGGTAAAGGCACTGGTTTGGGTTTGTCAATTTCGCATCAAATTGTCGTGGAAAAACACAACGGCAAATTGCAGTGCCTCTCGGAACCTGGTAAAGGCACTGAATTTATCATCGAACTTCCAATTCGCTGATATTCGGACGCAGGCGAGATATCAGATCGTCTCCGTTTGATTACCAAAACAAAAACGGTTTGTAGTGCGTCCTGGCGTCCGCAGCGAGAGCGTCCTGGCGTCCGCAGCGAGAGCGTCCTGGCGTCCGCACTACGAACCAGATCGATCGCAGTCAATCGATCGGACATGATATCATTAATCACTGATGACTGCTGACTATTGACTAATGCCAAAAATGAAGTTTTTATTAGTTACAGATTTAGACAATACGCTAGTGGGAGATGACGAAGCCACTCAAGTTTTCAACCAGCGCTTGCAATCTATGCGATCGCAAATTTGTTTGGTTTACGCTACCGGGCGTTCTCATGCTTCAACTTGCGAATTAATTGCCCAAAAACAACTGCTAGCACCAGACTCTACGATCGCAGGTGTAGGTAGCGAAATTTACCAAGACGCAACCCTGGATTTAGATTGGGCGGAACATCTTTCTCAAGACTGGGATAAAATGGCGATCGCCTCGTTAGCTCAGCAGTTTCCCCAGCTTCAACCCCAATCCCTCAAAGAACAAAATCCTTGGAAAATCAGTTATTGTCTAGAACCAGCAGCAGAAAACAGCTCAATTATCCAGGAATTGCAGCAAAAGTTAACCGGATCGGGACTGGCAGCTCAAATTATTTTTAGCAGCAATCGCGACGTAGATATCTTACCACAAACTAGCAACAAAGGTAATGCCCTAACTTATTTACAAAAGCGCCTGCAAATTCCATCTGAGGCAACATTAGTTTGCGGCGATTCTGGCAATGATATCAGTATGTTTGAACAAGATGTTCGGGGAGTAATCGTTGCTAACGCTATGTCAGAGCTCTTAGCATGGCATCGCGAATGCGGCACTGAAAATCATTATTTAGCTGGCTCTGCTTGCGCTGGGGGAATCATCGAAGGAATAACATATTTTTGGGGATTTTGATTGCATAAGATCAGATTTAGTTCGCAGTTCTGATTTCAGTCATTATCAAAATTAGAGGACTGAAATCCGAACGATCAAACGCACTCCAAGCACAGTCCGCAAAACCTTAAAATCTATATCGCGATCGATCGCACAGACAATTCTAGCTCGATCGACCAACTAAGAGTGCCGAGGCGATCGGCATTTGGGCTCAATTACCACAGACTATCTAAACCAACTAGCAACTCTCGCATCGAATTTAACTTCTTCAGGAAGGCGGTAATCGACCTTCTGATAGGTGTGCAGCAAGTCGCAAATGCCAGTATGAATCAAATTTTCTATCTGTAGCAACTGTTCTGAAGAACAGCGAACCTGACTTGTGTGGTTCGCCACAGACTCGCCGAAGTCGATCGCAGTATACTTATTAGGAACTCGGCTCAGCACATAAGCAATTAAATCCTGCCGCCACCCAGAGTGTGAAAAAGCCTGTTGGTACGGATAGTGGGGATAAGACTCCAAGATAGTTTCTACTTCTTTTGTGACTACGCCCAAGGTGATATTGACAAGATGTTTCTGCATTTTTTCTTTCCCCAAACACTACTTAACTAATATCTTTGTTTCCGATATCCAGTTCGTCTTATTTCTCCTGAATTTTAGCGTGTTAATACCGCATATTTTTCTTCGGAAATAACCCGATCGAACTCATAACTTACCTCTTCTATAACCCGCAGCACGTAGCACGGAATCTTGTCCGATAAAATAGCACTTGCTACCGCGCCAGTGTGAATTTCTAATACTGCTTCAACCGCAGCTTCAAACATCAGTCGCTGTCCAGGAAACATCACTCTTTCAAAGCACCAATTAGGAATGTTACCAATCCGCACCACCTGAATTTGGTTGGTAATATTTGCGTAATAGCACAAAATTTTGCTGTTACCTTGAGAAGATAGCTGATATGACATTTGAGAAATCTCCACACTCTCTAAAAAACTTACTCAGACTTCGCTTTGCCTATTGGTGGCAATTGCCAGTTTTGCTATTGACAGAATGACAGACTTATTTTCGGGGCGTTATTCGACAGTGTTAATCACATCAACCGTTATTAATTTATTTTTGATTGATTTTTCCTGCCAACACTTAGAAGACTTGCACAGAAACCCTTCCAGGTGAAAAAAATCGGTTTGTTTGGTATGCAGTGCCTAATTCCTGACTGATTCAGGTTGGTTGTGCGATCGCACTCCTTAAAATTGAAAGTATCGTCACTGAACCGAACTCTTCTGACAACAGGTTCGTTCTTTGGCAGCCGGATGCTGCTGAGATTGGTACTTTCAACTCAAGAACCTTCTATAAACATTATCTAAAAAATATGAGGAAATTATGAAGAAAATGATTGTTTTAAATTAATATACTTTGAGCGAAGCATGGATTGTAACACTTAGGCAGAAATTGGGTTTTTTACCAAAAAACTTTGCTGCATTACGGAGTATTGGTTAAACAACTTGGTTTATTCAGGGACTTGTGTGTAACTTATAGAACATCTTGTGTCTATGTAAATACGGCGGCGGGCGATCGGCTTTACGATCAACAAAAAACCCCGACTCCCTGAAGTTGTCTCTGGAATTTCTAGAGAATCAGGGTTGGAAGTAACCAATCACCGATCGATCTCAAAGCTAAATCAAAAAAATGAGGAAATTCTGAAAACAGCCACCAAAACCAGAACTTTCCGGCACGCACAAACCCGCCTTAGTAACATAATTTCGAGATTTTTGCAAGAGACAAATAGCTAGAAACCGGATTGGCGATCGTCATCCGACTTTAAATTCCCCTTAATTCTTCAGTCGGCGCAGCCCGACTTTGTTTGTATTGACGCGATTGAAATCGCCGAATTTTTTCTTCAGTCGGCGCACGCAGACTTCGTTTTTGTAGACGCGATTTCAATCGCCGAGTTTTATCTTTTCGGCAGTTCAAGCTGTCAACTGTCAACTGTCAACTGTCAACTGTTAACTGTCAACTGTCAACTGTCAACTGTCAACTGAATGAACCTTCCCCTTCCAGCGGTGCAGGTACTGTGAAATAGAAACTCGTGCCTTCAGAGACAACACTTTCGGCCCAAATTCTGCCACCGTGCTGCTGCACAATGCTGCGACAGATAGCCAAACCCAAACCCGTACCTCCTTTTTGGCGAGAGTCAGAAGCATCTACCTGTTGAAATCTGCCAAAGATAGTTTCTAGTTTATCAGCAGGAATTCCCCGCCCTCGATCTTTGACTTCAAATAAAACCCGTGAAGCGTAGCCATCCCGTAGGGAATCGCCCAAATCATCAACCCTGACAGTTACTGTACTCCCCGGAGCCGAAAATTTAATCGCATTGCTCAACAAATTTACCAGCAGTTGCACAATCCTGTCCGGGTCAGCCCAAATTTTTGCCAACGAGGGCAAAATCGACAAATTAATCTTATTCTCAGCAGCCACAGACATCACAGCTTCCGCAGACTTCTGCATCAAAACCTGCGCATCGCACAACTCCTTAACAATAGTAAATTCGCTCGAATCGAGCCGCTCTAAATCAAGCATATCGTTGACCAAACGCACTAAGCGTTGGGTCTGGTTAGACGCAATTTGTAACATCTTTTTGGCAGTTTCCGGTCGATCGTTCAGCACCCCAGCCGCCAGCAAACCTAAAGAACCGTGAATTGAGGCAAGTGGGGTTCGCAGTTCGTGGCTGACAATGGAAATAAACTCATTTTTTATTTTTTCAATTGCCCGACTTTCTGTGATATCTGTGACTGTGCCGACGTGACCGATTAGTTGACCTCCGTCGGTAAAAATCGGAGCTGTTTTAACCAGACAAAACCGGATTGTTCCGGAGGGCTGGATGTGGCGGAATTCGCAGAGAAATTCCCCATCTAACGATCGCGATTCCGACCACTTAGACCGAATTAGTTTAATGTCTTCGGGGTGAACAAACCGCATCCAGCCGTTTCCTAAAGCTTCTGTCGCTGTGAAGCAGCCAATTACTTGACAGCGGGGATTTGTATAGATACATTTCCCCTCAGCATCGATTTGGAAAATGCCGACGGGGGAACTCTCGCTCAGAGAGCGAAATAAAGCTTCGCTTTCCCGGAGTTCTGCTTGAGAGGTTTCTAGTTCTCTGGTTCGCTGCAAAACTCGCATTTCTAACAGTTCGTTGAGCTGTTGGAGGGCTGCTTCAGCTTCTTTGCGATCGCTAATATCGCGCTGCACCGCCACCCAATGGGTAAACCAACCGCTTTCGTCTGCGATCGGCACAATGCTCAATTCTACCCAAAATTCCGTCCCATCTTTGCGGTAATTGATCAAGTCAGCCCGCACCGGCTGCCAATTTTTCAAAGCTCTCCGAATGCGATCGAGACTTGCCCGATCTGTTTTTTCTCCTTGCAAGATGCGCAGCGTTTTGCCCAAAACTTCTTCTAGCGTATAGCCACTCATCCGTGTGAAAGCTGGGTTGGCATACAGAATTCGCGGGCCCGATGCGTTAATCGGTTCAGCTTCCGTAATTAACACGGCGTCGTTAGTCGTAGTGATTGCTGATTCCAACAGCCGCAACTGTAATTCTTTAGCTTTGCGATCGGTAATTTCTGTAACTGTCCCCACCATCCGCACTGCATCGCCTGCTTCGCTGTAAAAAAACTTACCTTTCCCCTCAATCCAGTGAATGCTGCCGTCCGACCAAATCACGCGGTATTCCTGAAAGTAATCTACTGGCTGGGTCAAGGTCTGATTTATAGCATTCTCAATACTTTTTAAATCTTCTGGGTGAACGCGAGCTGCAAAACTTTGATAAGTTCCGGCAAAAGTTCCCGGGGCCAACCCAAACAACTCTTCGTGTTCCCTCGACCAAACAATGAGATTTTTCTGCACGTCCCAGTCCCAAAATCCAATTTTGGTAGCCGACAAAGCTAAGCTGAGCTGCTGATTCATTTTCCGCAACTCAATGCTAGTAATAGCAACTCGAAGTTCTCCGGCGATTTCAATTTCGCATGGCTGCCAAGGCAAAGATTTTAACCTCACAGTTTCTTGCCACAACTCAAAAGAAGTACGAGGAGACATCAATGGGGTGCCATCTGGTTTAAGATCAATTGGCCAATCTGGTTTGCCAGCCCAGTTGATAGTTTGAATTGCTTCGGGACGGAACCACAAAATGTAATAATTTTTCATCTCGGATATGGCGAGCACCAGCAAACCGCTAGCAACTTTTTTAAAGTTATCGGATGGCGGATACAGTTGTGAGAGACAATCTGTATAAAAAACATCATTATTTATTTGAGTTTTGATCCAAGTAAGTAATTTTTTGATTTCTCCCAATTCCGGGGTTTTGCCGATGGTGATTATATTTTCATTGGCACACACAACTGCACCGGTAGCGCCCATTAATGCCAGCAATTCATCTGGGGATTTAAGTAAACCTTCTACAAAGGAGTTTTCTTGAGAAATTTCCGCGATAAATTTATGGCAAATTTCTTTGAGATAAATTGCATAGTCCCGGTCTTCGCTATCTTGTTTGTAGCTGAGTTCTAGATTCACAAACTTTGCTATCAGTTCGCAAGCCGTTCTGGTTTCGTAGTTGACATACTTTGCTGTTGGGTGGTGACAGGCGAGCAATCCCCAGACTTTTCGATCTTTGATTAATGTCACGGTCATGCTAGCGCCAATGTTCATATTTTTGAGATATTGAACGTGGCAAGGCGAAACTGTTCTCAACAAGGAGAATCCCAGATTCAGGGGGCGACCAGTCAGCGGATTGCAGTCAGGAATTAGTTCTACAGGCTGATAGTGAATATCGGGAATAAACCGAATTAAATTCATACTGAACTGCTTTCTTGCCTGCGGGGGAATATCGGCAGCCGGATAGTGCATTCCCAATAAAGGAGCCAAATTTTCTACTTTGTCTTCGGCGATGACTTCCCCGGCACCGGTGGCATCAAATTGATAGACGATCGCGCGATCGAACCCAATCATCCTCCGCACCTCTTCAACCACTGTCTGACACAGCACTTGCAAGTTGGGTGTGTTGTGGATTTTGTCGATCGGCTTTTGGACTAAATGATAAGAATTGGGTAGTGCCCTGAAGGAAAGGATCAGAGTACGTTATGATTAGAGAAGTGTTTGCCATAGCGTGATATGACATTAGAA